>CAMYOP010000279.1 GCA_947260045.1 uncultured Desulfobulbaceae bacterium | reverse complement strand
TGGTTCGCTCCTGATTCTTGTTTGTACCCAGTGGTTGCCGATAAAGCTGTCACCGTCACACCTCAGTGTCTTTATTCTTAGTATTTGTCTTGTCTGGATAGGCACTATCATGATTATCAGGCGTGACTATATAGCGGCATTTCAAAAATAATCAAACCCTTAGGGCTTTTTTTAGGTTCTTTTTTCCCAGCCCCATTATAGCTAGAAAGAAACTGTAGCTGTTATCCAGTTTAGCCTGATATTATTTGCCTGTATTGCTGGTGGCGTTTCGTTTTCTCACATCGCGCGTGACAGCACTTGTCCATTCTTCCTCTTCCGGTTCGACTTCATTATGCTTTCTGATTCTTTCCTTTTTTTGTTCCTCTGTCTCATTTTCATTACTGGTTCTGGTGTTGCCGGCATTTTCTTTCACATCTTTAATGCCACTTTTTACCGCAGTGCCTACTTCATCTATAATGGCGCCGAAATTAAAGCTAAAGCCGGAAACTGGTTGAAATAACAAGAAGATAATGCCTATTGCTATTGGAAGTTTTGGCAGGGTGTTCAGCTTTTTTTTGGTTTTTTTGTAAAGAGAATGGTGACACAAGAAACAGCAGCAGGTCTGGCTTGATTTATTCATGGAATTCTCCTTGGGTTGTGGCTGGACAAAACATGAAGAGGTGTTTGGACAGAAAATGTTTTCCTTCCCCTTTCTTCATTATGTATTTTTTTGAATGAGAAATCAATTCCTGGCCCAACGAGTGAGAGCTTTTTATTGTGGAATTATTCCATCAGAGGTGATTCCTCTTATGACGTATGAGTCACTATTAATGAAGTTTGCAAAAATTATTAAAAATGAAATCGCTGCAAGTCCAATGAGTCGTTTATTCTCATAGAGAGTATTCAAGTCCCTTTTTTTCTCTTTTGAGTTGTCGTGGACAAAATATTTCCTGAAAAAACCGTCCAGAGCATGATCACCCGCTTCATTTATGAATTCAAAACCACCTCTATGCGAATAGTCCATTGCTTCAAGCAGAAGTGCCCGTTGTTCAGCTGGTTCTTTTAAATGATAGGAAAAGATATGGAGCATGATGGTTTGCGATTCGCGTATGGAGGCAATGGCAAGAGAGTAGAAGAGTCTTTTCCCGGCCAGGTCCAGAGCAATATCTTCATCCCGTACTATTGAAAGCAATACAGAGTTTTTATAAAGTTGATAGAGGCGCATGGCGCCGTTAATTTTTCGCGATACAGGGTGGGGATTCTTGGGAACAAGGCCTGAGTAGGCATTTGCAAAGAGGATATCAAAAACGACCTGGAATGAGTGTGAATTATCGGTGATATCATAGAGATCAATTCTAAGGTCCAAGGTGTTATCAAGTCGATCAGCCAGTTTGATGGAAGCAAGTTCGGGCGTTTTTTTTGCCTCCTTTAAAAGCCTGCCTAAGTAAAGAGTGTATCTTTCTCCTTTTTCTTTCGCAAGAAGGGCAATACGTTCAATAAGAGAGCGACTGATCTGCTCGTCCATATCTGCATATAAATTCTGAAAGCGCAATTCCAGGCTTTGCCATGCTTTGCTGCTGTATCTGGATTCTATAAGATCTTCATCTTTATCATGCAGTAATGCGGTCAAAAGATTAAGCATGTCAGGTTTTTTGTAGGCCTTGGCTATGAGTGAAGCAGCTCTGATAGGATGGAGGACTGCTAGTGGTCCCAGGCGTCTTTTCTGTTTCCCATAGGCTTCATCAAGGTATTCTAGGGCCTGCAATAGAGAAGATTCAGCATCATTACCAATCTCAGTTTCCATGAGGAAGGTAAGGATTCCCCGCCAGTTGACAGGTTCACCTGCTAGCTGGTAATTGAGGGTGGAAGAAAGGGAAAGAAACTCATGGGTATTAATAAGAGGTTTCATGAATAACTTGCCTCTAAGTAGTCGTGAGCAGCTTGTCGATCACGAGCTGTATTGTTGGTGAAGGAGGAGGGCCAATAGAGTTTTTGGAAAATGGCTGTTTTGCTCCAGAGGCAGCCTATTTTTTATGATAAAGTGTCTTCACTTCATCAGCTATAATTTTTAATCCTTTTTGCACGTCTTTGTCATCTTGAGAATAAGTAATACGAATGCAGTCGTTCATATGGGACCATCCAGGCTGGATACCTGGAAAAAAATAATCGCCTGCAACCACCAGAACATTTCTCTTTCTGAGGCGTTTATACAACTCTCTGCTTGTTACTGGTAGCTCAGGAAACCAAAGCCATAAAAACATAGCTCCTTCAGGAACATGCACTCTGTAGGGCAATCCTTTGAAATATTTAAAAACAAAATCCATAGCCTGGTGCATTTTGTTTTTGTAAAAGGGCTGGATTATTTCCTGGCTCAGTTTTATAATTTCTCCTGTTCGGACAAGGTCGCAAGCCACCATCGCACCAAAACTACCTGGGGCCAGGTTGATAATGGCATTAATTCCAGAGAGAAGAGAGATGGTTTCAGGTCTGGCTATGACAATTCCCGTTCTTGCTGCAGGGAGCCCAAACTTTGATAGACTCAGGCAAACTATCATATTTTCATTCCAGAAAGGGGTGGCATCTCGGTATATGATACCTGGAAAAGGGACTCCATAGGCATTATCAATAATCAGTGGTATGTCATGGCGCTTTGCCAGGTCGAGCAACTTGTCAATTTCACCATCAGTAAGTACATTGCCAGTTGGATTGGTGGGCCTGGAAACACAAATGGCAGCAATCTCATCTGTAATAGTAAGAGTATCGAAATCGACCCTGTATTTGAAGAGAGTGTCGTCGATTAAATCAATGCGTGGACGAAAAGCAGTAAAGAAATTGTCTGTCAGGCCAAGGTCGTTGTAGCCGATATACTCTGGGGCAAGAGGGAAAAGAATTTTTTTAGAAGTATTGTTGGAAAATTGACCCGCCAGCATATTAAACAAAAGAAAAAATGAACCTTGGCTGCCGTTTGTAAGACAAATGTTTTCAGGACCAACATCCCAGCCACATTCTTTCTGGAAGAGACTGGCCAGAGCTTGCAGGAAATTTTTATCTCCCTGGGGAGGATCGTAAATACCAACAAGCTTTTGAAATTCATTTTCATCATTGCAAATAGCTTGAAGTCTTTGGCGGAGTGCACTCTGCACTTCAGGTATATGGCCTGGATTACCGCCTCCCATCATCAGCATGTTTCCTTCTGCTAGTGCGTTTCCAAGATCATCCATCAGGGATAAAATTCCGGCATCTGCTGAAAATTTCTCACCAAATCTTGACAGGTTCATGGCATCACCGTAGGTACTTGGGAGAGGAGTGAAGTGGTATTTTTCTATTTATTTTATATCTTTTCCGGTAAATACTGAAAAAGAATCAAACACTTTGCAGCAGCATTGGCAGGCCGGCTATTTTATAGGCCTGGTGAATGGTTTTGGGGAAGAGTGTTCCTGTTCGGCAAGCCGGTACATCAAGGACTCTGACCAGCTGTTAAAATCTTTCACATATCCCTGAAAATTAAGTTCGTAGAGGGTTCCATCTATTTCTATGGATCTAGTCATATGAATATCCATCAGGTTAAAGAATATGCCTTTCAAGAAAAATATTTCAAGAACAATGATATGTTCACTTGAATATTTGCCCTAACGTACACACCATATAAGTAACAGGCTGTAATTCACAAGAAATATCTTCAATAAATGGAGACTTCTCATGGCTATTTGTATTCATTGTAAAGAAGAAGAGGTGAAAAAGACAGATACCTGTCCAGAATGCAATCAACCCTATAGTGAAAAGAAAGAGTGCGCCCATTGCGGGTTTGCAGCTCTTGGCAGTTTTTCTGGTGATCAATGTCCGGAATGTTTTCTTACCTATTGGAAGTGCGGTGGTTGTGGCCGAATAGAAGCTTCGGAAAAACCACCAGCAGTATGTCCAGCCTGTAAGGAACCATGCGATTTTAAAAATATTACCTGCTATACACCCGAGTGTGGTGGACCTGGAAATATTGATCCAAGGCTTTAAACTCGATAAGGCAAGACTGAGTTAAAAAGTACTCTCTTGCAACGTTTAATGATTTGTCTCAAATCTTTGGGTTTGTGGTTTTAATTAACGAAACAAATAATTATATGCTTTTGATGGTAACTTATAGGAATGTTTAACTATTGTCCTGAATGTGCTTCGGCAAGTATTGGCTTTAAAGAGGAAAAGCTTATACACTGTAAGGATTGTGACTTTTGCTATTATCATAATTCAGCAGCAGCGGTTATGTGTGTCTTGGTAGTAGATAATAAGATTGTAATGACTGTGCGAAATAAGGAGCCCCAAAAAGGAAAACTCGATCTGCCTGGTGGTTTTGTTGATCCTGGTGAAAATGCAGAAGAGGCTCTTAGGAGAGAACTCAAAGAGGAACTGGACCTGACTCTTTCTTCTTTTATCTATCTTGGTACAGCTGTTAACAGTTATGAATATTTAAACATTTCCTATCCAACCTGTGACATTATTTTTACAGTAAGGCTTAGAAAAGAACCTGAGATTCTGGATAAGGCAGAAATTGAAAGTCTTCTTCTTGTCGAGCCTGCAACTGTCACAAGAGAGCAACTTGCCTTTCCCTCTGTCTATGAGGCTATTTGTCTGTTTAATGCAAATGGTACAGGAGAGCTCTTTGAGAGCTGATTATTTTCATGAATATTTTTGACCCCTTCAATGAGAGACTCTGTCGGGATATTCGAAACGATCTGTCCACTGCTTTTGTCCAGAGCCTGCAAGAAAGCGATCAGGATATTTTGGATGCTGAGGTGAAGAGGTATCTTCAGCTGGATTTACCACCATATTGTTTGGAGTATATTCATTTGCGAAAGGAAAAGTTTGACGAGATTCTAACCATCACCCTACAGGGCAAGGTAACGAACCGTTATCAAATTGCACTTGCAATGTGGGACCAGGAGCTTTTCTTTGAATTGCATGAATACCTTGAACAAGCCTGGTATTTGGCGGACGGGAAGGAAAAAGAGTTTCTCCAGGCTATGATCCGTGCCGCTGGCACCTATATTCATTTGCAGCGAGGGAACCGAAAAGGAGCCCGAACCATGTCTTTAAAGGCTGTCAGCTCTTTTGAAAAACTGCGCACTTTTGCTCCTGGATTTTTGAATCTGGATCTCTTGCTCTCAAAGCTTCGTGTCCTTGATCCAGTCCCTCCCAAATTTATGCTCAAATTAGCCAAAAAGACCTGAAAAGCCTCTATTTTTTGTGGGGTGAACTCATCATTGATCCTGGAGAAATACCAGACAGTTTCACTTCAAGCTCCAGTATGGAATCCCCCAGAAAAGAATCGCGGAGTATCTTTACCGTCACACTGTCACCTGGTTTTTTGTCAAGTAAGCTGACTTTAAGATCGTCAATATCTGACACAGGTTGACCATCCACTGACAAAACTATGTCTTTTGCTTCCAGCCCTGCTTCGCCAGCCTTACCATGAGGGCTGATTTCAATGATTTTTACTATGGTTTTTTCAGGATTATCCGGATCTTTTATCACATCCAGCACAATTCCAATTTTCGCAGGAGGGTCAAGTTGGAGCTGCTCCACCTGGAGTAAATAGTCAAATTGGTTCTGCTGTTCTGTGTTTGGATTAAATATATGATCTGCCAGAACAACACTTTGTTTGAGTCCCATTCGCCTGTCAACTCGGGGCGGAATGGCATTATCCTTATACACATGGCCTGTGCCAGCTAAAACCACCATTCGCTTTTGAGGATTATCTTGCAGAAACTGACTGATGGTTTCAGCCATTGTTTCATCCCATAATGCCTGGGATTGAAGAAAACCACCAAAGCTGTCCTTATGCGCAGCACCATGTGGTGAAACCTCCCCATGCATTGAGTGGATAGACTCCAGACGTTTGCGATATCCAGGAAGGTCGAGTTGTCGATCCTCTGCAATTTTTGCCAGATCTTTTTGGCTGATTTTATCAGTGCTCCCTTCACGAAAAACATGGCTGACGATTTTTTTATCTAGATTCAAGCCGATAATGGGAATAGAGTTTTTGTGGGCAAAGCCAATGATGTCCCGGTACAGGCGATAATCAAACCCCCACACCGTGAAATATTGTGACTCTTTTAAAAATTGTCCTTCAGTCTCGATTTTGCCGGCAATGTAGTCATCAAGAGCCTGCTGGGAAGAACGGGGAAACATCTCCATACCAATTGCCATGTTGGGATCCCGCCGGTAGAGCGCCTCTATTATCTGGAGCTGCAGGAGGTGACTGGAGTAGTCCGTGTGATTTTCACCAACATAAATAACTCTGCTCTTTTTCTTTTTTTGTACTCTACCTTCTATAAAGTGAAGGTAGGAATATTTGCCATAATGATTTAATTTCCTGAGCCCCAGAGCTGTTTCCTGAGCTGAGCTACTCGAAACAAGAACCATGGTTTCCTCTGGATTAAGGGGGTTTTTTCGGATATCAGCGATAAATCCTTCCTCGGGGTAGTTTGATTTTCCAAAGAGGCTGTCTGTGTGTCTGGAATCTCCAAGGAAGAGATAGGTCCCCTTTTTAAAATCACTGTTTTGTAGTTCATCAACCTTGAGAATATACACATCTGAATCCTGTAAAGAGTCAATCAGGGGTTGATAGATGGCTCTATTTTTTTCGTCAGGCAAGACGATGTGTGTATCTTGGGCACCAAGGAAACGAGACCAGGACGGAGTAAGTTCGTCTGGGGATAAAACTCTCAAGATATCAAATTCTGGATCCAGAGTGACTTTGCGTGCCAAACCATCCACTTGGATGACAAAGGTGTCATCTGGTGAGTTTAGCTCGACTCCCTTTTCGACACTACCAGCCAGCGTTTCAATGACCACAGGGAGTTTTACATTATATGGCTCTTTTGTTTTTTGAAGAATCCGCAAATGAATATTTGAGACCCCATCTTTTTGCTCTAGACGTATATTTTTCACTTCGAAAT
>CAMYOP010000278.1 GCA_947260045.1 uncultured Desulfobulbaceae bacterium | reverse complement strand
TTCTAATTTAATTCCGGATGATACATTGAAATTTTCAGATTTCATCTCTTCAATACTAATGACGGCTGGCCGGTTAAGAAATACTTCAGCCAATCAAAACCAAACTTCAATAATTCCTCATCCTTTCTGTTGATTTCCTTTACCCGCCTCCTATCAAGCTTGAACTGGCTTAACAGATTATGTTCATTTACAAATTTTCTAAAACCGTCGAGATTATAACAAACCATAAAAGCCATTTGCTGCTTCGGGCCAGCAGCACCTTCTCCTTGCCAGGGGTTCGCTGAAAACACGGTATCTACTTCCGCCCACAGATCATTCATAAAATTATAATCATAAAGATGCTGATCGCGCAGCCACTCCTTCACAGTCCACTGCCTGTTTTCTCTGTGCCCATGACAGTATTGGTGATCGGTAATAAAATAAAATTCTTCTGGCCTTCCCCCAGAAGGAATTCTGTCTACAGCCCTTTCAAGTGGATATGTCCGGCATGCTGTAGGCCTGTCTTCATAGACAGAACAACCTTGATCCGACAAAAAAGGACAGGTCTTTTCAGAATTCTCTTCCATCTTCATCATAACGGCAGGAAAATATGGATGACTTGAACGGCCTATTCTCGTATACCGAGGTAAAAACTCTCCTGATTCAATACCAATTCTTTTTTTCAGCCGCAAAATATCATATGGATACAGGTACATATCAAGTTTGCGACAACAGGAGTTAAAACAGTCAACTGCTGGATGACAAGCAAAGGAAAAAGATGTTTTCCCCAAAGGAACTAAATTATCCGGAAATTGCTTCTCTTTTGTATTCTGCTGATCCATGATATGTTTTTTGTATAAAAAAAGCCGGCATGAATTCTACTTTTCACACCAGCTTTTCAATTTATTATCGGCAGGATATCTAATGCAAAAATAAAACTTTATCAATTCGTAGCTTGCTCGTCATCCTTTTCAGTATAATTAACTAACTCAATAATAGCCATGGGGGCGGCATCGCCGACACGATTACCTGTCTGAATAATACGGGTATATCCACCGTTGCGGTCCATATATTCATCTTTCAATTCATCAAACAATTTGGCAACAATCTTTTTACTGCGCATATATGCCAATGCTTGCCTTCTTGCATGGAGATCTCCTCTTTTTGCAAGAGTCATCATTTGGTCTGCAACTTTCCTGACTTCTTTTGCCTTGGGAGTGGTTGTAACTATTCGTTCATGCTCAAACAAGGAAGTTACCATATTTCTCAACATGGCCTTCCTGTGCGAGGTTGTCCGACCCAATCTCCTACCAGTTTTTCTGTGATTCATTTTGGTATTCCTTGCTTAATTAATCTCTTCTTCGGCTCCTGTTTTCACCGGATCCGGTGGCGGCTCCCACCCCTCAATTTTGGTCCCAAGCGCCAGGTCCATTTCAGCAAGAAGCTGTTTTATTTCATTGAGAGATTTTCGACCAAAGTTTTTGGTTTTCAGCATTTCAGCTTCAGTTCTCTGTACCAGCTCTCCAATATAATTAATATTGGCATTTTTCAAACAATTTGCAGACCGCACTGACAGCTCAAGATCTTCAACCGTTCTATACAGATTATCATTCAATGGTGGTGAATCATCCTCTTCCTGCTCTTCAATTTCAGGTTCCGCAGCTTCTTCATCAAAATTGATGAAGATAGCCATATGCTCTTTTAAGATTTTAGCAGAATAAGCAAAAGCATTCTCTGGCGTGAAACTTCCATCCGTATGAATTTCCATAGTCAATTTATCGTAGTCTGTCTGTTGCCCAACCCGAGCCTGACTTACGATGTACTGTACTTTTTTAATTGGCGTAAAAATCGAATCAATGGGAATTACCCCAATTGCCTGATTTTCATCTTTGTTAAATTCAGCAGGCAAGTAGCCCTTCCCCCACTTAACTTCAAGTTCGGCTACAAATTTACCCTCACCTGTGATAGTACAGATGTGTTTCTCTGGTGTCATCACCTCAACTGATCCATCGGTTATTATATCCGCCGCAGTAACAGGACCAATTTCGCTTTTCTCAATCCTTACAATCTTGCTGTCAGCAGTATTGAGTTTAAGACGAACTTCCTTCAAATTGAGGATGATTTCAGTAACATCTTCCAGCACTCCATTAATTGTAGAGAACTCATGGAGTGCTCCATCAATTTTAACTGAAGTGATAGCTGCGCCCTGGATCGATGAAAGAAGGATTCGGCGCAAAGAATTGCCGATAGTTGTGGCAAATCCGCGCTCAAGCGGCTGGCAGACGAATTTTCCGTAGAGTTCTGTGTGGCTCTCTCTGTCAACTTCCAATCGCTCTGGCTGAATCAACTCACACCAGTTTCTGTAAAAAGGGGTTTCCTCATGAAAATCATTTGTCATGGCCGGCTTTCCTATATTTATTTTCCTTCACGTAGTCCAACAATTTTTAATTCTCAATGTTATTTAGAATAAAGCTCAACAATTAGTTGCTCTTGAATCGGCATGGTAATTTCTTCTCTTTCAGGTTTCCCTTTCACTGTTCCCTGGAAATTATCCTTATCCAATTCAAGCCAACTTGGCATAGGTCGACGAGCTACCAGCTCGAGGTTTTCCTGAATAGCGGCATTTTTTCGGCTGGATTCTTTTAGACTGATAACATCTCCAGCAGATACTAAAAATGAAGGGATATTTACCCGTTTTCCATTTATAAGTATATGATTATGCTTTACAATTTGTCTCCCTTGAGTTCTGGAGCTGGCAAATCCCAGCCGATACAAGGTATTGTCCAGTCTTCTTTCAAGAAAAACAAGCAGGTTTTCACCTGTTACGCCCTTACTCATGTCTGCCATTTGGAAATACTTCCGGAATTGACCTTCCAACATGCCATACATTCTTTTAACCTTCTGTTTTTCCCGCAACTGGATAGCATAGTCGGAGACTTTCCGAAATCTAGATTGACCGTGCTGTCCCGGAGCATAGGCTCTGCGTTCATATGAACACTTATCAGAGTAGCACCTGTCACCCTTAAGAAACAATTTAAGATTTTCGCGTCTGCACATCCTGCATGAAGCGCCTGTATATCTGGCCAATCTAAACCTCCATCAAATCCTATTTTTTTTAGTAATCCATATATAATTATCAGATAGTTAAAATAACAAATCCGTAAAACAACAATGCAGTTATTGAAAAACATTGTTATTGGAAATACTGACTGAAGCTATTAAACTCTTCTTCGTTTTGGTGGTTTGCAGCCGTTGTGCGGGAGAGGAGTGACATCGCTGATACGGCTTACTTCAAAACCTGCGACCTGTAATGCTCTCAATGCCGCCTCGCGACCAGGTCCAGGCCCCTTCACTCTCACTTCGACTTTGCGCATGCCATGATCCATGGCTTTCTGGGCAGCCTCAGCGACAGCATTCTGGGCAGCGAATGGGGTGCTTTTGCGTGACCCTTTGAACCCGAGGCAACCGGCACTGGCCCATGAAACTGCATT
>CAMYOP010000277.1 GCA_947260045.1 uncultured Desulfobulbaceae bacterium | reverse complement strand
CATGAAAAATCCTAACCGATTTCTTGAAATCATTCTTATATCAGTGTTAGAGATTTCAACTGGCAGTTCGAACCAGATTAGCAAAACTGCAACTTTAGCTTCTTCCTGACTCCCTTGTTCGGTTTTATGCTGTCCATTGTCAGATTTACCAGCACTTTGATGGGAATAATATCAGATCGAGTTCTGATTTCTCTGCTGTTTAATCTATAGAATGTAGCAATTGAACTATTTTTATATCATAATGTTGAATTGTTACCTATAATACTCAATTGATAACGTTGATTCTTGATGTTTCTTGAGGGTAACAGGATAAGAATACAAATTACAATCTAAACCAATAAGTTATGACTCAAATGGATAAGAAGCAGGTAGCTTTTTTAAAGCTGCAGCTAAAGATAGCCTCACTTCTTTTCGCTGTTTCCACTGTGGTATCTTGTTGTTGATCTCGATCGTTTCCAAACCGTTACAACTTTCCCTATCTATTGGAGCCAAACATTGCAGGGAAGAACATTGGCCAGAAGAAATTTTGACTTGGATCGTGATCTTCCAGTATCTCCAACTGGTAGATTTTAGCGTCAGGCCAATTTTCATTGGTACGCTGAGTAGCCCATAACGAATCACCATCCCAGCTTAGATCCCAGGTGCCCTCGGAAGCTGCGTAAATCCAGCCTATCGCATTACCGTTATGATCATATTTAAGAATCCGTCCATTGGTAGGTACCCAGAAATTTTTTCCATCCCAGGCCAATCCGCCGTTCCCGCCGTTATCCAAGGTAATGGTCTTTATCAGATTGCCAGTCCTGCTCATCTGGTAGATCTCAGGATTCACCCAGCCCATTATGTTCAAGTAAGTACCATCCCACGTCAAGCCTTTGCAACCACCTGAACTTGGATTTGGGGTGTCAAAACTGAGCTCAATGCTTTGTGTGCTTGTATTAATTTTGAACACTTTTCGCTCGGCAAAATCTACCAACCACATTTTTCCCTGATCATCAAATGTCATACCCCAGGGTTGGGATGGTGCTCCCCAAGTTGCTGCTCCAGGGGTGGAAGAATTGAGCGTAAAACTATCCAACACTGTGCCGTTTACAGGATTTAGCCTGGACACTTCACCCCAGAGGGTTACCGTCCATATAGCATTGTTGTAGTGGGCCACAGACCAGGTCAATCCCAAGCCTGCTCCAATCTTGTTTTTGATGAGGCGAGTTTCATCATCTGGATAGATGTACATATATGAATCCAGAACCTGGTCTCCAGGGATATAGCCCAGGGCATAATCCATACGAGGTGTAAATCCAAGAGAGATTGGACTGCTAGGGGCTAAATGGACAGATGTTTCCCAGGTAACTGGTCCGCAAATATCACCACCTGGTCCATTGCCGGTTTTAAAGTCCAGATTTGCTGCAAAAAAACTATTAATACCGTCCCCGAAGCCGACACCACAGGCGCTATTATCATGGATGGCCACTCCGTAGGCGGTTAGCGTGGTATTATTATCGACCGAGAGCCCATGTGCACCATTCTCACGTACAATCGAACGACTGATCAGGAGTGTTGAATTGTCGACATGAATCCCGTTGGTCCCGTTGCGCCATACCTCGCAGTTATCCATTCCAATGTTATTCATCTGTTCAGCTGCCATACCGTTATACCCATTCTCATAGATCTGGGAGAACTGGATGCTTGGGTTGCAGTTGGATTCAAAATAGAGACCCTCCCAGTTATTCCAACGGAAGACACTGTTGAAAATATCAGGTGAAGCATCCCAGACGTTAAGCCCGTGTTGGGCAAACTCGAAAACACAATAGTGAAAACTGGAATCAGTTTGGCCTGTGGCAGGAATAAGGCGTACCATCGACCAGTCTCCGTTTTGCGGGGCTACAGCATCGGATGAAAAATATATTGGATTAGCATCAGTTCCGTTTGCAACTATGGCTCCTTTGATGATCAACGATAACCTTTTTTGCGGATCACGATACCCTCGATAGTGCTGAAATTCCACTCGCGTACCTGGCAGAATGGTTAATATGGCACCTGCCAACACCTCAATCCTGTCAGTGATCAGCACATTTCCACTCCAGGTGGTATCTGCAGAAATGTCTTCGTTAACTGAAATCGAGGCAGCATTTAGATCGCTGCCGATTAGACTGAAAAATAAGAAGAGGGTAATAAGTGTTCGAAACCTAAAAGCATGCAAAAAATACATAACAAAAATACTCCAACAATTACATAAGCGTAAGTCACTAGTTTCAGTATAGCGAAAGGCTCATACCGAATCAAGGTGATAAGTGTTTGTAACTCGGCAAGCAAGCGTGTTGTTAAGTCTATATGAAACCAATAAAGCGTAGCTGTATTGACTTGATTACTTACCCCTTACATTGAGAAGTAATATTATAGATTTGCAGGAATGAAAGAGATTCGGGGTGATCTCTTATGGTTTTCATAGTCAGACCAAGCAATAAATACAGCAGAGGGTTTTGTGATTGAGACTTTATGAGTAAAAGGAGAACTGTGCAGGATACAGCATCTATGTAGAAATAGAAGGGAAGGAACTAAAGCGAGTTATTGTTTTTTATAAGTATTTGATTAAATACAGTTTTTCGTGGATAGATATGATTAGCACTAAAGCTCAGCTAGAAACTAAAAGGAAGGGGGCCGCTTTTATTTTTCCGTTATTATTCGGGAGACAGAGTAATTTATCCCTGATAATACGCGAAAAAAATTGGTCGCCTTAGGCTTAGGAAACATTTAGGTAAGCACAGGCTCCGATCTGTCTCCCGGTGTTAACTGATCTTTAGTGATAAAACATAAATAAAACAGCTCCGGGAAACTAGTTCCCTTGGCATGGCACCAGAAATTCTTTCCTGTGCCTAGAATCCGTCAACTGCTCGTAGGATTCTGTAGTAATTTGCAAAAAGAGACACTTTTGCGGCAATAAAATTGTATTGCGCTCTGGAAAGGTTGGTCACGCTATCGAGTACATCTGAGGTGGTAACTACTCCCTGGGTGTGGGAGAGTTTGGCAATACGTAGGTTTTCCTCAGCCTGCTTGATGGAGTTTTTGGCTACTGTCAGGTTTGATTTGTTTACCTGGTAGTCTGTGAAAAGGTTATCAAGTTCTGCAATGTAGGTCTGTTTAAGCTCTTCCAGGTCATAACGTAAAGACTGGGTATACAGTTTTGATTTTTCAACTTGAACTCCTTTTTGGAAGCCGTCAAAAAGGTTTATGGAAACTGTTAGTTGTTGACGAAATTCCTCGTTTTCTGAACTGTTGTTCCAGCCAAGATACTGAGGGTCATATTTCTGGTATCTGCTGCTGAAATTTACCTCTGGATAGTACTTTGCCTGTTCCACTTTGACGTTTGTCTCTGCGGCTAAAATAGTCTCATCGAGCAGCTTCAGGTCGGAACGCTTGCTTAACATCTCAGTGACAACTGCTTCCTTATCCTTATCAGTTGGAGTTCCTGTGAAT
>CAMYOP010000276.1 GCA_947260045.1 uncultured Desulfobulbaceae bacterium | reverse complement strand
TGTCGAAACGGCTTCTTATGCCTGATACATTAAACCCTAATAATGCTAACAAATGGTACTGGGCACAAGTTCGTTTATTGATAGGCTGCCGTTTGCCGGAATAAGTGAGCTTTTTGCGACGCCATCAAATCTGGAGCAAAAAATGCACGAATCATTAGCCAAGGCCAAGGTCCTGATCGAATCTTTGCCATATATACGTGAATTCAACCAGAAAACAGTAGTCATCAAATATGGCGGACACGCCATGGTTGACGAAGAACTGAAAAAAAACTTCGCCCTGGATATGATCCTGATGAAATACATAGGCATCAATCCTGTGATCGTCCACGGCGGTGGCCCTCAGATAAACAAATTCCTCGACAAAATGCAGATCACCCCTAATTATGTCCAGGGAATGCGAGTCACTGACGGCGAAACAATGGACGTTGTCGAGATGGTATTGGTCGGCAAAGTTAACAAAGAGATTGTTGGCCTCATTAACCATTGCGGAGGCAAGGCCGTTGGTCTTTCCGGTCGGGACGGTGATCTCATTCAGGCCAAAAAGATGACCATGCATGCAAAAGCTGATGATCCTGACCGCCCACCCGAGCTCATCGATCTGGGCAGAGTCGGCGAAGTGACCCATGTAAACCCTGAAATACTCGACACCCTGGACAAACAAGACTTCATTCCAGTTATCGCACCAGTTGGCGTGGGCGAAGATGGTCAGGCTTTCAATATTAACGCGGACTTGGTTGCAGGAGCAATTGCCGCACAGCTCAATGCAGTAAAACTTATTTTACTTACAGACGTTGAAGGGGTAAAAAATAAACAGGGAGAGTTACTATCAACCATTAGCCAGAGCCAGGTTGATGAGTTGATTGATTCTGAAGTTATAAGCGGCGGCATGATCCCCAAGGTCAGGTGCTGCAAAACTGCTCTTGAGCATGGTGTAACCAAGGCCCATATTGTCGACGGCAGGCAGGAACATGCCATTTTACTAGAAATTTTCACCCATCAGGGTATCGGTACGGAGATAACACGATGAGTGAAAACCAACAATGGATAACAAGAAGCAAAAAAGTGTTTATCGGAACCTATAACAGATTCCCAGCAACCATGGTCAAAGGCGAAGGCTGCCGCCTATGGGATGCCGATGGTAAAGAATACCTCGATTTCCTCTCAGGCATAGCTGTTTGTTCGCTTGGCCATTGTCACCCGCAAGTTACTGAGGCCATCAGGAAACAGGCTGGCGAGCTTGTCCATGTCTCTAACCTTTTTCATACAAAACCACAGATCGAACTGGCCGAATTGCTCACCGAAAACTCCTTTGCAGACAAGGTTTTTCTAGCCAACTCTGGGGCCGAAGCAAACGAAGCAGCTATCAAACTCGCCCGCATCCACAGTGGGCCTGGTCGCTATGAAATCATTTCACTCAGCGGTTCTTTTCACGGACGTACCTTGGCCACTATCGCAGCAACAGGCCAACCTAAATTCCATGAAGGATTTGAGCCCCTGCCTACGGGATTTGTCCACGCTGAATTTGACAATATCCAGGCTATTGAAAACCTCATCAACGCGAGCACCTGTGCCATATTCTGCGAGCCCCTGCAGGGAGAAAGCGGTGTCCGCCCTCTGAGCAAAGAATACCTAAAAGCTATCAAGGCTCTTTGCGACAAACATAACCTGCTTCTCATATTCGATGAGGTTCAAACTGGAATCGGCCGTACAGGAACGCTCTTTGCTTATGAACAATTAGGAGTCACACCTGATATCATGACTTCAGCAAAAGCACTTGGTAACGGCTTGCCCATTGGGGCCATGCTCACAACTGACATAATAGCAAAAGCACTGGTACCAGGAACACATGCCTCCACCTTTGGCGGCAACCCAGTGGCTGCTGCTGGTGGCGTGGCAGTACTGAAAACCTTGCTTGGCGATGGCTTTTTAGAGTCTATACAGGAAAAAAGCATTTATTTTATTCAAAAGCTGGAGACTCTAGCTGAAAAATTCCCGACCCTTGCCCAAGGCGTCAGGGGTAAAGGTCTCCTGCTCGGTCTGGTATTAACGGACAGGGGAATTGAACACGGCATGGCAATAGTCCAGAATCTCTTTGAAAAAGGAATATTAATCAATTTTGCAGGAAATAAAGTATTACGCTTCATTCCCCCTCTCATTGTCAGCCATGAAGAAATAGATAATCTCATTGGAAAATTAACGGATACATTGGAAAGCTTTGCAGTGTAATTTCTTTGTGTATTTATTGATTATCCATCCTAAAGATGATAATCCTAACAATCGTAAAACATTCTCCAGGGACACATGAATATACGTCTTGCAACCGATACAGACAAAGAGCGGTGGAATAATTATGTCATAAAACATCAGCACGCTCACCCATATTTTCTTTACGACTGGGGCGCTGCTGTTAAAGCTGGTTATGGCCATAGGTGCTATTATCTTCTTGCAGAAGAAGATAAATCAATTGTAGGCATTTTACCGCTGATCCACATGAAACTCCCACTTCTCAGTAATCAGTTAATATCTCTGCCATTTAGTGATTTAGGCGGGCCTTTGGCCAACAACCAGGAGGTTGTACTTAGCCTTACAAATGAGGCATTTAAAACAGCCAAACAGTTAGGTGCAAAAGTCCTGGAATTGCGAACCAGGGAGGTGAAAGTCGACCCGACCCTGCTAAACTCTACCTGCCAAATAAAATCAGACAAGGCCAGCATGCTTTTGCAGCTACCGACAGGGTCTCAAAAACTTTGGGAAAGTTTTAAATCAAAATTACGCAGCCAGATCCGAAAGGCAGAAAAAAACAGTTTAACTTTTGAATGGGGTGATCTTTCAAGGCTCAATGAGTTTTATAATGTGTTCAGCAAAAATATGCGGGACCTTGGCTCTCCCGTTCATTCAAAAAAGTGGTTTCATTCGGTTCTCCATGCATACGGAGCAAACGCCAAAATAGGACTAGTATTTAAAGAAAAAGTACCTGCAGGTTGTGGTATAATTCTTACTGCAGGAAAGAAAGCATGTATACCATGGGCTTCTACGGTGCGTGAACTGAATCGCTTCTCACCAAACATGCTTCTGTATTGGAAATTTATGGAGCATCTTGCGGATAATGATTATGAAGAATTTGATTTTGGGCGTTCAACCCCAAATGAAGGAACATATAAATTTAAAGCACAATGGGGAGCATCTCCTCGACAGCTCCACTGGCACTGCTATAATCTAAAAAATAGTCTTAATAAAAAAGCTAAAAGCCAAGCAGTAAACCCAAAAGGAAAAAGGCAGGTCCTGGAAAATATCTGGCGACAATTACCAGTTCCTATTGCAAACATTGTCGGCCCAACTTTACGAAAGCATATCAGCCTTTAAACTTAATAAGAATTACAAGGTAATAAAAAATCATGTATCCTTTTCTTGTCGGAATATCAGGTGGCTCTGGTTCCGGTAAAACCACTTTAGCTAAAAATTTGGTCAATAAA
>CAMYOP010000275.1 GCA_947260045.1 uncultured Desulfobulbaceae bacterium | reverse complement strand
GGGGTGGAAGATTTAAAATGAAAATTTTGATCGGTAAAGGGGCCAAAGGCACGAAGTTCCAGGCTCTGAATCTTCATGACTTATGTTGCTCCAGCATCCGTTTGATCAACATCTCCTGTATTTCTTCTAGCATGCTGTTTACTTCATCGGGATCCCTTGGCAGGAGCTCTCCTTTTTCGTGGAACTCATGGGGAAGTTTCTTTTGGAGGCTGTGCAGGTCAGGGATCAATTCCTGGAGTTTGTCAGGATCGTTTTTATATCTGGTAAAAGATTCGTGCAGACCCTGAAGCGGTGAATCATAATATAATTCATGTGTTTGATCTGTAGTACTCTTGGTAGACAGTAGTATCTTTTCGAGCCAGACTCCTCCAATCGATGCAGCGATCCCTCTGCATTCTGCCTGAAAATGTTCAAGGTCAGCATGCAGGCTCTGATGCATCTTGCTTGTGCCTGAAATCTCAAGTCGAAGCCCAAGGCTGTAGTCATTTTCTTCCTTTGCCTCCTTGACTTGATCATAGGTGCGTTCAAGCACATCATCGATTGTTTCGCAACCACCTATGTCAACAGAGCAGCTGTACCAGCGAACTCTATCCAGCTCATAATGTTCAGTACTGAGAACCTTCCTGTCACTGACTGTAACGAGAGTCGCTCCTTTTGCTCCTGGTTCCTTTATATGCCGTCCCTGTAGATTTCCCGGAAAAATAATCCAGGGGTCCTCGCTTACAATCTCTCTGGTATGGACATGACCCAGAGCCCAGTAATCATATCCTTTAGCAATGAGATCCTCTTTGGTGCATGGTGCATAGGGCTCATGTCCAGACCTGCCAGAGAGAGCTGTATGGAGGATGCCGATGTTGAAAAAATGAGGATCAGGGTTTGGATACGACAGACTGATATTATCCTTTACGTCTCTGCGAGGATAACTGTAGCCATGAATGGCTGTGTGAAAGGAATCAAGGATGACCGTTTCTGGTTTCCTGCTTGAAAACAGGTAAACATTATCAGGGAGATGCAGGGTTTTGGTGATTCTGCTTGCAGCATCATGGTTGCCAAGAACCATGAAAACTTTGATATTTTCTTTCTGGAGTTTACCGACTTGGTCGAGGAAGAAAAGACCGCTGTTATAATCTTTCCATGATCCGTCATACAGGTCACCTGCCAGAATGAGGAAGGCGACCTGTTCCTGAAGAGCTAATTGGATTAGGTTTTCAAAAGCCCTTCTGGTTGCACCTCGAATTTCCTCTACAGGGGCATCGTCATAGGATTCAAGGCTCCTGAGTGGACTATCCAGGTGAATGTCAGCAGCATGGAGAAAACGAAACATGCTTATACGTTCTTACACATTATAATTCCTCTTATACTTCTCCGGGCCAGGTTGCCCGCTCTGTGTGAGCAGGCGGATTTAATACTGTAAAAAGTGTATCGAATTTCTTCTCAATATCTCAGCTACCAACAACTCTGGTTTCAACCTTATCTTTGAGATAATTTTTCACTTCCTCAATGGGTACTTCATCTCTATGGAAAATACCTGCTGCCAAGGCAGCTTCTGCCTCTGTTTGGGTGAACACTTCCAGAAAATGTTTTGCGTTGCCAGCACCACTTGAAGCAATAACAGGGATGGTAACTGCGGAACGGACAGCGTTGATCAGCTCCAGGTCAAAGCCAGAGTTGGTACCATCCTTATCAATGCAATTGAGCAGTATTTCACCAGCTCCCAGCTGCTGGCAAACCTTGGCAAGGGTTACAGCGTCAAGCTCACGGCCTTCACGGCCGCCTTTGATGGTACATTGGTACCAGCAATACTTTTCACCGTCAGGTCCAGAAAATTTTGTTTTAATTGTTTCGTGAGGAACATCATCTGGCGAGGAAACATACACTCGTCTTGGATCAACTGATATAACAACAGCCTGGCTGCCGTATACCCGTGAGATCTGCTCAATGGAACTCATGCCATTTGATTTGCCTGTCTTTATCACCTCTTCAACAATCAATACGGCATCACTGCCAATGGATATCTTGTCCGCTCCTGAACGAAAATATTCGGAGGCGACTTCGAGTGCTGAGTAGCGTTTGCCGTCCTTGTCAACGAACTCCCGTATGCCTCCTCCAATGGTCAGAGGAACAAAAACATTTTCTGAGGTTTTTTGTAACACTTCCAGCATGGGCATGTCTTTTATGGGAAAATCACGAAAGCCTGTGATGTTGAGGAAAGTGATTTCATCGGCACCATCTTCGTAATATTGTCCTGCGAGCTGCACAGGTTTACCAAGGTTTCGTACTGCTCCCTCTTCCCGGACATCATACTGATCACCCTTGGTAACCACCAGGTCTCCATGGTCATTCTGGCGTACATCCAGGCACGATATTATGCGTTTTGCCAGAGTTGTTTTTTCAGGACAGGATGCTGGGATTACCTCTTCACGATTTGTATCCAGAAAGTTTTCCAAGATTTTCAGACCAGCCTTTCCGCTTTTCTCTGGGTGAAACTGGGTGGCAATAATATTTCCATGTTTAATACTGGAGGTAAACTCGTAGCCGTAATTGGTGGTTGTGAGTATCTCGTCTTTATGGCTTGGTTCCACATGGTAGGTGTGGACGAAATAGAATTTTTCCTCACCGCTGAACCCGTTGAAGATCCGTGATTTCTGGTGAACATTAATGCCGTTCCAGCCGATATGGGGAACTGAAAGGTCAATGTCAAATCGTTTGACAGTGCCTGGAATAATACCAAGACCCTTCATGCCAGGGGCTTCTTCACTGGAGTCAAACAGGGCATGGAGACCAAGACAGATACCAAGAAATGGTCTATCTGACTTGAGGTATTCCTGGAGAGGTTGGAAAAAGTTTTTTTCCTGCAGTATCTCAATCATGGAGCCAAAATTGCCGACTCCGGGGAAGACAAGACGTTCTGCGCGGAGAATGTCTTCACCGCTGCTGATTAACTGGACTGATGCTCCAACTTTCTCCAGGCCGTTTATTACTGAGCGGACATTTCCTGCTCCATAGTCAAGAAGTGCTATCATGTTGTTAACTCGTGTAAAAGATTGGTTTAGTATGCGTGCTGCCCTGGAATGTGAGATGACTTAAAGCAGCAAAAATGATTGACAAGAAACCATTTGTCAATCAAGAATATAAATATGTTTGCGCAGATAATCTATTCGATACAGGCAGACCTTCGCAAGCGCTAATATTGAGGCTTCTCCACTTCCTCCCTTTTCCTCTAGCAATAAAAGTAGAATAATGCAGGCAATGCTCCTTGCTGCGGGCTTTGGCACCAGGCTCAGACCGTACACAAATTATCGGCCTAAACCGCTTTTTCCCATATTGAACAGGCCGCTGCTCCTTATACTTCTCGATACACTGAGACAGGCAGGTTTTGCAAACATTACCGTCAACTGTCATCACCTGGCAGCGCAGATTGAAACTGTGCTTGCTGGTGAAAAAGGTGTTCAGCTGCAATACGAGCCAGAAATTTTAGGCACTGGCGGC
>CAMYOP010000274.1 GCA_947260045.1 uncultured Desulfobulbaceae bacterium | reverse complement strand
CGGGAATGCGACTTTGCTTCGGGGTGGTTCAGAAGCAATTCATTCCAACCTGGCATTGTCAAAAGTCCTCCAGGATGTGCTTGCCTCAGAACAAATTGACCCGGCAGTGATTCAGGTTATTCCTGTCACGGATCGTGAAGCTGTGAATGTTTTACTTACTCTGGAAGAGTATATTGATATTATTATTCCACGAGGTGGTGAAGGATTGATTCGTTTTGTCTCCGAAAATTCCCGCATTCCTGTTTTGAAGCATTATAAAGGTGTTTGCCATGTGTATGTTGACCAGAATGCTGATGTTGACATGGGATGCAATATTGTCATAAACGGTAAAACCCAAAGACCAGGGGTATGCAATGCTCTTGAGGGTCTGCTGGTTCATCGTGATCAGGCGAGTATTTTTTTACCAATGGTAGCCCAAAAGCTTGAAAGTTTAGGTGTAGAATTAAGAGGTTGTAAACGATCATGCTCCATTTTGCCACAGATTAAAGCTGCAGAGCAGGATGATTGGGGTCAGGAGTTCCTTGGTCTTATTCTGGTGGTGAAAATCGTGGATGATATGGATGAGGCAATGGATTATATCGCCCAGTACGGATCACAACACACCGAAGTGATTGTGACAAACTCCTATATGAACGGGCAGCGTTTTTTACGTGAGGTTGATGCTTCAGCTGTTATGGTTAATGCATCCACCAGGTTTAATGATGGGGGCCAGTTTGGCCTTGGCGCTGAAATTGGTATCAGCACCACGAAACTCCATGCTTACGGACCTATGGGGCTGGAAGAGCTGACTACTAAAAAGTTTATCGTATATGGTGAAGGAGAGGTGCGAGCCTAAAGCCACGTGCAGGAGAAAAAGAGCAGAATCGGCATATTTGGTGGTACATTTGACCCTGTGCATAATGGCCACATTGCTGCTGCTCGCAAGCTTATCGGAATACATGAGCTTGATTCATTGATCTTCATTCCAGCCGCCTTACCACCCCATAAAAGACAACCGCTTGCTTCCTTTGCCCATAGAGTGACCATGCTCGAGCTTTCACTCTCTCACGAAAAAAAAACAGATGTGTCTCTATTGGAAGGGGAGCGAACCACCCCTTCCTACACCATCGATACCATTATTGACCTGAAAAAAAGGCTTGGAGAGCAGCAATTCTTTCTCATCATTGGTGCTGATGCGTTTCTCGATCTTCACCTATGGTATAGGTACCAGAATCTTCTAACAGAGACGAATTTCATTATAATGGCTAGGCCTGGTTTCAGCTTTTCCTCTATCCAGGATCAATTTAAATTATTACCCGGCTCTTTTCTCCAAGAAGATAGTACAAATGTCTGGCGCCATACCTCTGGAAGATATTTTTATTATGTAAGTGATCTTGCTGAAAAGGTATCTTCAACTGAAATCAGGCATAATCTTCAGGCCGGACTTGATGTCCAACAGTATCTTCCTCCAGATGTATTAGCTTATATAAAAAAACATAAACTCTATCAGTAAGGGTAATCAAATTTCCAGATAGAAATACCTATTCTATTTAACTTTCAACAGAGGTGACTAGTGGTTCGCTATATTGCAGACCTTCACATACATTCACTTTTTTCCCGGGCAACCAGCAAGGCAAGTCATCTTCATGGACTGGCGGCATGGGCATGTATAAAAGGTATTAATGTTCTTGGCACAGGAGATTTTACACACCCTGGCTGGTTTCGCCATCTTGAGGAACATTTAGAAGAGGCAGAACCTGGATTTTTTCGCTTGAAAAATAACGACCCAGCATCGTACAGCGAGATCATTCCTGAGAGTATCACAGTTGATACAAGCAAGGTTCGTTTTGTTTTAAGCTCAGAAATCAGTTCTATTTACAAGCGCCATGACAAGGTAAGAAAGGTTCACAATATTCTTTATGCACCAGATTTTGCATCTGTGTATCGCATCAATAAAACACTGGCTGGTATCGGAAATATTGAATCCGACGGAAGACCTATATTAGGTCTTGATAGCAGAAATCTTCTTGAAATACTCCTTGAAAAAGCACCCCAGGGTTTTCTTATTCCTGCCCATATCTGGACACCTTGGTTTTCCCTGTTTGGCTCTAAATCAGGCTTTGATACTGTTGAGGAATGTTATGGCGATTTGAGTTCCCATATTTTTGCCCTGGAAACGGGGCTTTCTTCAGACCCTGAAATGAATCGTCTGATATCTCAACTGGACAGATATACACTCATTTCCAATTCAGATTGCCACTCACCTTCCAAACTGGGAAGAGAGGCAAATATCTTCCATACAGACTTTGATTTTTTCTCGATGCGCGACGCTATTCGCACACCGCAAGATGATCAGGGTGTTCAGCTATTTGAAAAAACAATCGAATTCTTCCCTGAAGAAGGCAAATACCACTGTGATGGTCACCGTAAATGTGGGACCTGCTTTGATCCTCAAGAGACCGCTATGCACAAAGGTCTTTGTCCTGTATGCAACTCTCAAGTGACCATTGGTGTTTTAAACAGGGTCATGGAGCTTGCAGACCGTCAAAAACCATTTTACCCGAAAGGTTCTCCAGGTGTCCACAGCCTTATTCCCCTTGCAGAAGTGTTAAGTGAACTGGTTGGCACTGGTCCGGCAAGTAAAAAGGTCATGCGCAGCTACAGCGACGTTATCCAAAAACACGGATCCGAATTTAATGTGCTTTTATTTCAACCACTTGAGGACGTTGAACAAAAAACAAATCCTTTATTGGCTGAAGCTGTCAAACGTATCCGCCAGGGCAATGTCATTCGTAAACCTGGTTTTGACGGGGAGTTTGGAGTCATAAAAGTTTTCTCCAGTGATGAAAAAGCCGAGTTGAGTGGTCAGCTTAGTCTCTTTTTTAATAATTCAAAGAACTCTGCCCAGAAAAAGAGGGCGACCAGGCCCGGTCTTCCTAAAAAAAAAGTAAAGAAAACAAAAAACAAGACACTCTAACTGCCTTATCTGCAGAACAAAAACTAAATAGAGAACAGGAACAAATAGTCCAAAGCTCAGCATCTCGAATTATTGTCAAGGCTGGTCCAGGGACGGGAAAAACACACACACTTGTTCAACGTGTAATCAGGCTCCAAAAAAAAGAACCATCATTTATTACTCTCATCACTTTTACCAACAAAGCTGCTGAAGAATTACAAAAACGACTATTCAATAAGCTTGGTTCACTTAATAATATCTTCGTTTCAACCTTCCATGGGTATTGTCTTTACTGGTTACGAAAAAAGTATTCAGATCTCCAGGTTGTTGGCCAACAAGAACGACGTCTTATTCTCAAAAAAACATTTCCAGATAAGAAAAAAACCGATATCGATATGCTTGCTGTGGAAATTTCTGAACACATGCACCATAATCAAACAGACCAGACTCAATATCACTCCGATATATTGGAATATTTTAAGAGGTTGAAGGCACAAAAGTGTATTGATATAGACCAGATCGTACCGCAGGCGGTTTTTTCTCTACAAGCCTCGGG
>CAMYOP010000273.1 GCA_947260045.1 uncultured Desulfobulbaceae bacterium | reverse complement strand
GTATGGATACTGATGTGCTGTTTTTCTGCCGGGGAGGAGCGTGCAAAATCAAGAAGCTGACGAATAAGAGCATTGACCCTGTTCAGTTCCTCAATGGCCCTTTGTGAGAATTGATTCCTCTCCTCCTCAGATATATTCTTCCTTTGCAGCAGTTCCAAATACCCCTGGATAATCCCGATGGGATTGCCGATTTCATGGGCAAGGCCAGCTGATAAACGCCCGACTGCTGCCAGTTTTTCAGCCATGATCATCTCATTTTGAGTCTCTTGCAGTTTAACGTTCGCTGACTCAAGGGATTTAACAGTTTCCCGAAGTCGTCTTCGATCCTCCTCAATCCGCCGGGTCATCCTGTTCAGCGCGGCTGACAGTTGACCGAATTCATTTCGCTCCTTCCCGGAAAATAGCATGAAATTGTTGGAATGGTCATACTTTTCGGTCAGTGTCACAAGATGCTCAACGGGCTTAACGGTTGCTTTAACAAGTCGGAAAAAACCAATGACTGACAGGACCAGGATGTTGACCAGAAGATAGACCAGGTTGATTTTCTGTTTTTTCCGGACGTTTTGATAAACAGGCTCTAGCGGGGAAGTAACACCTATAGCGGCAGCCGAGTTCCTGTATTCAAATGGGACCACGACAAGGAGATGTTCCGGTTTCGGAAAAAGAAGTCCCCAGGTGGAGCCAAATGTCCTGGCTACAGGTTTTCCTTCATTGATGGTCTTTTTCAGGTCAATCTTCAGTTTGTCGATATGCTTGCAGGATTTGCCGGCAAATAAGGGGAGTTCACTGCCGAATTGTATGCTTACGCAGGATGAACCGACCATGGTTTCAAGTTTATGAAGATAAGAATACATGTCAGCTTGTCTCTTGTCTGTCTGATTGACTGTGATAACATCTGCAGATACTCTTATGATCGAACTGATTTTTTCTGCTTCTGACTGGACCAGGCTCTGCTGCCAGAGTATTACCATGATCAGATTTGCCAGCAGCATAGCGGTGCCCAATAAGAGTATAAGGGTTATAGTGATATGTACCTTGAGACCTGTTCCGCGCATAATGTATAGTAGAAGCTCCAGAGAACGTAAATAGTTGCCTGACAAAGAATTGCTGTGCTGACAATTTTTGTCACGGGGTGTTGTCGAAAATTGTCAAAAATACATTGACCACCTCTATTAAACAGATATAATAATAAAAAAATAAGTTTTTTTTTGGATTATTTCATTAAACATTAAGGAAATTGTAAAAGCAAACTGATTTGGCATAGACTTTGCTAGGAAGGTAGCAAGACAATTTCTTCATCAAACAAACAGGAGGAGATAAAATTATGAAATTGAATCAATTAAGTAAAAGGGCAAATGACAAGGGTTTTACCCTTATCGAATTGATGATCGTTGTGGCGATCATCGGTATTCTGGCTGCCATAGCCATCCCGAACTTCCTCGGTATGCAGGAAAAAGCCAAAAGACGTTCGGTTGAAGAGGCTGCAACCTCTGCAAAAGCTGAGTTGCACAGCTGGATGGATGCCAGCCTGAAAGGTGAACAAGGTGTTATCGATATCAACGGCGACGGCGTCGCAACAACCAGAGAAGGTCCTGTTTTAACTTTAGGAATAATTCCTCAAATGTGGTCTTCAGCATTCTATGCCAAGAAAGGAAAAACCCAATTCTCACCATGGAACGGACAAAAAGGTTTGTTTACTTATGGTGCTCCTGCTCTTCAGACCGGTGTTGTGGTCTTCAGCACGGTTAATGCTGGACGTTCTGTAAGGATTGTGGGATATGATATTAAAGGCGGTACCGTTTACCAGGATACCGTTTCAGTTGACTAAAAAGGTAAACCTAACCAGGTGTGATTCCTGGATATGAATGTTAACCAACAAAAAAACCGCTCCTAATAGAGCGGTTTTTTTGTTGATGGAATGAAACAGTATAAATTATGAACACCTCGCGACAAAACAAAACTGATTCCGGCTTTACCCTGATCGAACTGATGATCGTTGTGGCAATCATCGGAATACTGGCCGCCATAGCAATTCCTTCCTTTTTGGGCATGCAGGAAAAAGCCAAAAGGCGTTCAATTGAAGAGGCCGCTTCTTCTGCAAGATCTGAAATGCACAGCTGGATGGAAGCCAGTACAAAAGTTGAACCCGGGGTAATTGATATTGATGGTAACGGCATTGTCACTACCCGGGAAGGCCCTGTTTTAACCATAGGATTAGTTCCCAGAATGTGGGCGTCTGCATTTTATGCCAAAAGAAGCGAAACGGTATTTTCTCCGTGGAATGGCACTAAAGCTATCTTTACTTATGGTGTGCCTAATCCTGCACTGCATAGCGGTGTAATCGTTTTCAGTACAATGAATGGTGGACGTGGAGTAAGAATTATAGCATATGATATCAAAGGAAATACCATGTATATTGATTCCGTCTCCATTGAGTAGCAATGCAATTTCGCTTATCGATATTGTGTGGAATTTTTATAAAAATTTGACAAAATGATAGAATCATATAAATTACAAATATTGAGCCTCAAAGATAAACATTAAGGAAAAAAATAAAGCTATGAAGCCGGAATGGAAGAGCACCAAAGGTTTTACAATGCTTGAGATCAGTATTGTTATAGCTATCATAGCTGTTCTGGCAGCTATAGCTATACCAACTTATATCGGAATGCAGAAAAAGGCCGCGCGCTCTGAAGCCCGGGCGAAACTTGAAGCCATAGCACTTACACTTGAAGGTCATATGGCAGAGAATAATGATTATGGTCTTGCGGGATTTTATACCTATGTTTGCGGTCCCGCGTGTGTTGGAGCATCATTTGGCCACTCCGGACCCATAGGAACCTTAGCCAACATGGGGAATAACCTGATATACGATTACCAGATAACTGTAACAACTGCCCCCTCTTTTGGCGTTAGCGCTATTCCCAGGGTTGGGGGAAGGATGGAAAACGATATGACTGTCTGGTTGCAGTCAAATGGATTAAAGGGCCCTGCAGGCGCTGGCTGGTAGCTGTTTAAAACTGTTTCAAATCTCCGGCTTTTCTTACTATTTTTTCTTATCTTTTTATTTTTTTCTCTTCATGAGATATATTACGTTATATCTTCATGAAACTACTTAATATCAATACCGTTTTTTACAGGCGCTTTTTTCACTTCACGCTGCTGCTCATCTTTTTAGGTATCTGCTATTCCAATACACTGCAGAACGAATGGCACTTTGATGATTACCCCAACATTGTCGATAACAGGAATGTTCACCTGACCGAGTTCTCCCGTGATGCACTGCAAGGGAGCTTCTACTCTTATCAGGGCACCGGTAAACTGTCCCGCCCTGTTGCCAACCTGAGTTTTGGATTAAACCATTATGTTAACGGTCTCGACACCACGGGCTATCACCTGATCAACATCACCATCCATATCCTCTGCGCCTTCATGGTGTACCTGGTCTTTGTCCGGACACTCAGGCTCTGCCATAATGACGAGGAGGACTCCGCCTTTA
>CAMYOP010000272.1 GCA_947260045.1 uncultured Desulfobulbaceae bacterium | reverse complement strand
TTTTTTAGCACTCGACATACCGAATGTATGCATTCGTGTTAAAAAAATCACTGCTCCTAACCTAGTATATCAAAATTTTAGCTTAGCCACCTTTTAGCTTTCGACAGACTTTTAGTGAGTCTGTCAACTATAACGATTTTTGGATTTCATAGCCTCTGGCCTTTTTGGTCAGGGGCTATTTTTATTTTCTCCTGATTTCTCTCTCCCTATATTATTTCCAAAAACTACTGTGTCAAATTCTTGACTCGAGCAGAAATGTCCTTATTGTTTGGATCGGACAATCAAAACATTTAGGTTCTTTAGAACTTTAGCCATAGGAGAGAAAAATGCAGCTCGACAAATTTACCTTAAAATCACAGGAGGCCATCCAGTCTGCCCATAACAATGCCCAGACTCTTGGCAATCCCGAAATTCAACCGGAACATTTACTCAAGGCCATACTGGAACAGCCTGAAGGCGTCGTTGTCCCTGTTTTGCAAAAAATGGGCATAGACCCAAGCGTTGTTCTTAGTAAAACAAATCAGCTTATCGAAAACCTACCAAAGGTTTCCGGAAGTGGTGCGGGCCAACTGTATCCATCACAAGCTTTTCGCAACACGCTGGATCAAGCCTTTAAAACTGCAAGCAATATGCAGGATGATTATGTCAGTCAGGAGCACCTCTTCATGGCCCTGCTGTCGAATACGTCGCAGCCTACCAGCTCAATGCTCTCACAATTAGGGGTGACAAATGATAATTTTCTCCAGGCACTTACATCCATACGTGGCAGTCAGCGCGTGACCGACCCTTATCCTGAAGAAAAGTACCAAGCTCTTGAAAAATATGCCCGCAACCTGACTGACATCGCCAAACAGGGCAAGCTGGACCCGGTTATTGGCAGAGATGAAGAAGTACGACGTATTATTCAGGTTCTGTCCAGACGTACCAAAAACAATCCAGTTTTAATTGGCGAACCTGGTGTCGGCAAAACAGCAATCGTCGAAGGGCTTGCCCAGCGTATTGTCAATGGTGACGTACCCGCAACCCTCCAAAACAAACAAGTTGTCTCCCTTGACCTTGGCGCACTTGTTGCCGGAGCAAAATACCGTGGAGAATTTGAAGACAGACTTAAGGCTGTTTTAAAAGAAGTGGAAAAACGAGCCGGTGAAATAGTTCTCTTTATTGATGAAATTCATACACTTGTAGGAGCCGGGGCAGCTGAAGGAAGCATGGATGCCTCAAACATGCTCAAGCCTGCACTGGCAAGAGGTGAACTCCACTGCGTCGGAGCGACAACCATTGATGAGTACCGAAAATATATTGAAAAAGATGCTGCCCTGGAAAGGCGTTTTCAACCGGTTATGGTTCTCGAACCAGATATCGAAGACTCTATAGCTATATTACGTGGAATCAAAGAAAAATACGAAGTGCATCATGGTGTACGGATACAGGATTCGGCGACAGTTGCAGCAGTCACTCTATCTAACCGTTACATCACGGATCGCTTTCTCCCTGACAAGGCAATTGACTTGATAGATGAAGCCGCCTCAAAACTGCGAATTGAAATCGACTCTATGCCCACAGAAATTGATGAGCTTGAAAGGCGCAAGATTAAGCTTGCAATAGAGCAGGAGGCTTTAAAAAAAGAAAGTGACAAAACCTCTCTTGAGCGTTTGGAAAAATTAAAACTTGAGCTTGCCAACTTAAATGATTCACTCAATGGCATGAAAAGCCAATGGACTCTGGAAAAAGAAGTTATTCAAAGTATACGCGAGATAAAATCACAAATTGATGAAGCCCACATGGAAGAACAAAAGGCAGAACGCGCTGGTGAGTTAAGCAAAGTTGCAGAAATCAGATACGGTAAAATAGTCAGCCTGGAAAAAGAACTGGAAGGCCAGAACGAAAAACTTCTCCAGATCCAGGCAAATAACCAAATGCTCAAGGAGGAAGTTTCAGCAGAAGATATTGCCTCTGTTGTCGCAAAATGGACCAATATTCCTGTGGACAGACTCCTTGAAGGAGAAAAAGAAAAGCTGGTCCAGGCAGAATCTGTACTCTCCAAGCAGGTTATTGGCCAGAAAGAAGCCATCCTTGCCGTGGCCAATTCAGTGCGACGAGCCCGCGCTGGCCTGCAGGATCCTGATCGCCCACTGGGCTCCTTTATCTTTCTTGGACCTACAGGTGTTGGTAAAACAGAACTTGCCCGCACCCTGGCTGAATTTCTCTTTGATAGCCAGCAGGCAATGATCCGAATCGACATGTCTGAGTTTATGGAAAAACATTCTGTTGCCCGCCTGATTGGGGCCCCTCCTGGTTACGTTGGCTACGATGAGGGCGGTTATTTAACCGAAGCGGTACGCAGGCGTCCGTATTCGGTCATCCTGCTCGATGAAATTGAGAAAGCACATCCTGATGTTTTTAACGTGCTCCTGCAGGTGCTAGATGATGGACGAATGACCGATGGTAAAGGAAGAACTGTTGATTTCAAAAATACAATTTTGATTATGACCTCAAATCTTGGCAGCCAGATAATCATGGAGCATGGCCAAAGTAATCCTGAGGCTACGCAGAAACAGATAGAAGACCTGCTCCACCGCCAGTTTAAACCTGAATTTCTCAACCGGGTTGATGAAATCATCACCTTCCATAGCTTGAGCCGTGAAGACCTGCTCTTTATAGTGGATATTCAGACTGCACGTATGGCACAAAGACTGGCCGAACAAAAAATCATTGTCACTCTGACTGATGCGGCCAAACATTTTCTGGTTGAGATGGGCTATGATCCGGCCTTTGGTGCCCGTCCCTTGAAGCGTGCAATCCAGCGCTATATTGAAGACCCGCTAGCCATGGAAATACTCGAAGACCACTTTCAAGAAGGTGACCATATATATATAGACAAGGCCGCTGATAATAAATTGAATTTTCGCAAGGAAGACAACTGACAAGCCAAGTAATCATTTTAAATAAAATAGTGCACCCTTGGGATAACATTTCCGGGTGCACTATTTTTCCCAAGTAGTCAGCCCAAACATTTGAGCCAGAAGACCTTTAAGGCAAGTTCACCAGACCAGATACTCTCATTTCCTCTGCCAGATTCATCCTTCCCTCATAAAAACATCTTGCCAGCTCACGTCTAACCGTCTAAAAAAAGATGGCTTTAACACTTGAACAAAGATCAATTTTGCAAACCTTACATAATATAGCATTTACTATAGGAGCACATCATGGCTGAAAATGTTGATGACATTACAATTAATTATGAGGAAGACGGAACTGTTATTGTAAAAGAGCTCGACAAGGTAATTCTCTCCAAGGGAGCCTGGACGACCATTCTTTTCCGTTACCAGCAGTATAATCGCAGTAAAGAAGAGTATGGTGCTGACGCCTACACCATTCGTCGATATCAAAAACGAAACGGTCAATACCTGCCTAAATCAAAATTCAACATCTCCAGTGAAGCCCAGGCTAAGAAAATAATAGAGGCCCTAAATAAATGGATAGAGCAAGACTGATGGCGTCGCGAAAAGTCTGATCTACGGTGTCG
>CAMYOP010000271.1 GCA_947260045.1 uncultured Desulfobulbaceae bacterium | reverse complement strand
AAAGGCAAAAAGCTCTATTTTGGCCATGACCCAGGCCAGATCAAAGAGCTGACGGTCGGTGAGAAAGAGCATAAGAAAGCCCATAAGAAGCAGCATGAGAACCTTTATTGCGTCTTTGAAAGAATTGTGTTCATTTTTCTGAACATTTGCAGGAGAGCTTTTTGGAATTTGAAAAAATACAATGCCAGTTAAACCTGCAAGAATAATGACAATAAAGGGGCTTGTTTTCAGAAGGAGCAAGATAGCTGCAAGGATGACTATGATATAATCACGAAAGATTTTCAGGTTTTTTTTACCAAAGGTAAAAACAGCATGACATATTATGGAGACCACAACGACACTGAGCCCGCTGAACACCGCGTCGGCTGCAGGGAGTGCGCGCGTTTTTTGATAAACTGCCGCCAGAAAGAGCATTAAAAGAAAGGCAGGCAGGCAAAACCCGATAAAGCTGACCAGCAGTCCTGCTAAGCCCTTTGCCCTATATCCCGAATAGACCGCAACATTTACTGCTATGGCTCCTGGTAGGGTTTGGCAAAGGGCGACCCCTTCGCTAAATGATCTGTCTCCTACCCAAAGTTTTCTTTCAACAACCAGCTCACGTATATGACTTACCATGGCTGGTCCACCAAAGGCAGTCAGTCCGATTTTGAGAAAGGCAAAAAAAACCTCCATGGTGCTGGGTTGCTGCTGTAATTTTTCGAACTTCTTATCAGGGTTTGACATATGCGTAACCCTTTTGCTGCAGAGAAATTAAGGCTATTATTCCAGCTGGTACAACAGCAACAAAGGATGGTAACTCTTCCTCGCTGATGGAAATACTATTATCCTTATACATTTTTTGAAGAGAGTTGCGACACGCTTGAAAAATGACTCCTTGTTCAGATAAAGTTTTCATTGCTGCTACCTTTTCCTGGTCTTCATACCCGAGGACTGCCTGTCCATTGGCAAGACAGATTGCCACGGCGTTGCCAGGCTCAAGCCCTTTGAGAAGATTTGTCGCATTGCCAAGGGCTGTGTCCCAGCAGGCAGGATCGTTAATATGAAGAACAACTTTATACTTTTCCATAAGCCTTCCCTGCTTACCGTTTGAAATTATAGCAATTATGTTGTTGCCGTAATTTGTTGTTAATCTTCAGGCGTAATTCGACTACAAATGTATTTATAAGCATTTATGCGTGCCTGACATGCTTACCTTGCTTCAAATTAGAGAAAAAGACTAAGCCTGTTATATTATTAGCTTGATACAAGCTCCTGAAAACTAAAGATTTCAGTGTTATGAGACTGTAGAAAGTATATAGCGATTTAATACAGTTGTGTACCTATTAATAGTCTCAAAGAAGCTATAAGGGCTTTTCGTAACAGAATGTGGAGAAATTCCATGATGTCTAAAAAGATTTTTCATGCTCATGAAATAGTTATTTTCTTGACTGCCTTGGTTTGGGCTCTTGTTGGACTCAGTTCTGCAAGTGCTGTCCCTATCTCTGATGAATATGTTTTAGGTCCTACCACCCCTGGTAAATGGGGTTCCCCTGTGTTTGGTACAGGGGCAACTATCAGTTGGAGCCTCATGCCGACAGGAACCTTAACCCTTGGTGATTACACTCCTGATTCATTTAAACACATTTAGATGATTTCATGGTGACTGGCTGGGAGGCCGAAATCGAAAGAGCATTCAGCTCATGGTCGGAAATAGCTGACCTGACCTTCATAAAGAAAAGTGACGATGGTCTCCCCTTTATCACTTCAACAAATTCAGGAGACATCCGTTTTGGTGGAGCATTCTTTGATGGTCCAGGTAGTGGCCTGGCTCATGGTTTTTACCCTCCAAGTAACGCCCTTTTAGCAGCAAGTGATATTCATTTTGATAAAGATGAACTTTGGAAAATTGGATTTGGAGGGGTAGGAATTGATATTTTTTACGGTAATGGCTCATGAAATTGGGCCTGCTATCGGTTTAGGTCATGCAGCTGTTCCGGAGCCAGTCTCACTGCTTTTGTTTGGTGCAGGGCTTGCTGGCCTTGCAGGCTTCAAAAAGAGAAAAAAATCCTAAACCATTACTGTTTGACAGTTATCGGTGTGTCAGGAGTGCCAGCATAAAATGCGATGATCTCTGCAGGTTCACCTCCCTCATTCATCCCATAATGGAGAGTGTTCGAGACTTCCACGATGGGATCACCCGCCCTTAAGTGCAATACTTTTTTTACGTTATAACAGCTAGTTCTCCGCTGAGCAACACGCCCGCATTGATTACAGGGTGGGTATGGAGCGGTAGTGTTGTACCAGGTGGTATCTGTATCCTTAATATTGTGATTTCAGGTTTCCCCTCAGGATATTCAGGGAGCGTATTACCAGCTGCTGCCATTCTTTGCCAGAACATCGACTTCAAAGCTGTTGACATTTTTTGCCTCGGCACTGCTCACTAAAAGCAGTACCAAGGCTATAAATATTGAGAAATAGTATCCTTGTTGTTTTATTCCAGCCCTTCTTTGATCGTTTATCGTTTCACCATTGGAATCCAGCTGCAGCCTTCAAGGCCGCAATATCTGCCCACATATTCGGCTTTTGGTCTGTAAAGAGTAGGCTTTGCGTGAGGGCTACCGTAGCGTTCTTCCAGGTAATGGGCAGACCAGCCAGACACTCTGCCGATTGCAAAGATGGGAGTAAACATATCCACAGGAATTCCTAGCATAGCATTGACAATGGCTGAAAAAAAATCCACATTTGCATAGATTTTCCTCCCTTTACGTTTTTCAAACTCTTCACTGGTTGTTTTTCTGACAACCTCTGCTATTTCATAGAGTTCGGGGTGACCCTCATTTTTCGCAAGTTTTGCCGCCATGGGTGCGAGAATGGTTGCGCGGGGATCCGTCACCTTATATACGGCATGACCCATTCCCATAATCAGTTCGTGTTTGTCAAGAGCAGTGATGACATAATCATGCGCCTTATCAAGTGAACCAATCTCCTGGAGCATGTTATATACCTTGAAATTGGCACCACCGTGAAGGGCTCCAGATAAAGAACCGATTGCGCCTGAAATGGCAGCATAGAAATGAGCCCTGGTTGAGGCAATCTGTCTGGCTGTAAAAGTTGAGGCATTAAAACCATGATCAGCATGCAGGGTCAGAATTGTGTCCATGGTATCAATGGAGTGCTGGTCTGGTTCTTTTCCATGCATAGTATAAAGAAAGTTTGCTGCAATATTGTATTCAGGTTTTGCTGCTACCACATCCTGACCATTGCGGACTCTTTCCCAAGCCGCGACCAGAAGAGGCAGGCGGGCAATCAGACGAAGGGCCGCCTGGTAAGAGTCATCCCAATTTCCCGCCTGAACGCCATTTTCGTCATAAGCGGCAAGGATGGAAACCATTGCCTGAAGTATATCCATTGGTACAGATTTTTTAGGAAAAGTTCGCAGGCTGTCACCGATTGCATCGGGAAGAAAGGAGTTCGCCTGAATAGTATCGTTAAATGTTTTTAATTGTTCATTTGATGGCAGCCTGTCATTGAGTAGCAGGTAGGAGACCTCTTCAAAAGAGGCATTATTGGCAAGGT
>CAMYOP010000270.1 GCA_947260045.1 uncultured Desulfobulbaceae bacterium | reverse complement strand
ACCTATTATCTCATGGCCCGTCAGGTCAAGGACAGTTCCATTATGGGGCAACCTCTTCCAGGCAGTTATGTTGGAACCTATGGTGTCAACAAAGCACCTGCCGAAGGTATACCTGGCAGCTCCGGACCAGCTGGGGGAATAAGCCCGCCATCTGGCACAGGACCAAGGTTTGGGATGGGACCAGCTACTGGAATTTCTGCAGCTGCAGGAGTTGATGTTAAGAATGCAAAGCCAGTCACAGGCAAAGCAGGTGAGGTTGTAAAAGGTTTGACCATCAAAGTTTTCCCCATAGCAAGACCAGCTGAAAAAAAGGCAGACAGTTATTTTAATGTCACAGGTACTGTTCAAGACAGTGCAGGAAAACCAATTGCTGATATGCAGGTCCATGCCAAGGAAAATTTAACTGCATTCAGGCCTCCCTTTACTTCAAACGTTACAGATGAATCTGGTAACTTCAAACTGAAACTGCCAACAGGAGCCCAATATTTCCTTTTGGCCAAGCCTGCTACCATGGGCCCTCCACAACCTGGTGCACCCGTCGGTTTTTATGGCCTGCAGAAACCGCTGAAAGAATTACTGGTTTTTTTGAATCCGGAAAACCCTGAGCATAAGGAGTACTTTATGCAGGCAAAATCTGTGACAGAGAAAAAGGATAAAACAGTAGAAGGCGTAGTCATTACTGTATACCCCTTTGGCAGCAAAGAAGAAAAAGGCATGATCACCTTACCTGGCCGAAAATAAAATTGAGTTTCAGCCTAAATTTTGATATAAACTATAGTAAGAATAATCAATAATACCAATGGAATTCCGCTGAATTAAATCACACGTATTGAAAATCCCTATACCTACAAGTTTCGCGACAAATCATGGTTCTATCGACGTGATTTGTCGCGCCTTGACCAAGGAGATGATAAAAACAACTCTCTGATGACACATCACATTAAAACTCAAAATAATTAATACTTTACAGGTATCAGATTTAAAGAACTATTATGACGTATTTATTTGCTAATTCACGTATTTTTCAAGCAGGCAATCCAGGCAGCACTAACAGTAAACCGGCTTGTCCTTCCGCTTATAGGGTTTTAGGTCGTCAATTACTCCTGTGTTTGCTTGCGAGTCTTCTTTTTCCTTTGACAATGCAAGCTGCAACAGATGGTAAAACAACAGTCAAAGCAGAACCTGAACTTGTAGAAATAGAAGGACGCATATTCACCAGACAAGGAGCTCTTCCTGAAGCAGTGGCAGTGCTCTTTAAAGATTACAGTGATATTCCAGATAAACCTTTTCTGGTTTCACCACCAGCCGACGCTTGGGGTATTTTCAGAATTTCGGTACCTCCAGGACGCTATTACTTTACTGCCTATGGTATGGTTGACGATCATGAATACAGAGCCTTTCACGGCAACAATCCTGTACCTATTCAACGTGTCAGTACCAGAATAGGTCTCATGGCCATGCCCTTAACAAAATCAGTCAAAACAGACGGCACAGGCATACTGCGTGGCGTTGTCACCTTCAAAGGAAAACCTCTCAACAAAGGATATGTAACGGTTTATAGCCCTGACGCCGAAATGTTTAAAGGACTTGGCCTGAAGTCAGACTCCCTTAATGAAAAAGGCGAGTTTGACATGAAGCTGCCCCCTGGCGAATATGTGGTTACAGCAAAAAAGACTACAAATAAAGGCAGTGAATCTGGCTTTGGCCCTCCAAAGCATGGTGACCTCATCGGATATTTTCTTGATAACCCCATAGAAATCACTGAAGAAGAAGATATTACTCTGGAGGTACCAACTTTCCCAAAAGGTGACAGACCATCCTTTGACGAAGTAACCAAGGTTGAATACCTTAAAACCCAATTCACGTCTGCATTTGAAGTTGATACCTTGGCGACTGCGGGCATAAAAGGACGAGTTACCGATGTGCAAGGCAAACCCGTTAAAGACCTTTTTGCTCTGGCGTATAAGACAACAGAACCTGTTTTCCAGATGTTTCACTTAGCCCATGGCACCCCTTTTATCACCTGGACCGATGAAAACGGTGACTTCTTTATACCCCTTGATGAACCTGGTAACTATTATGTGGTTGCCCGCGACACTCTGGGAAATGCACCACACAAAGATGAAATGTACGGTCTGTACCAGGGACATCCCATGCACCGAGTTACTTTTGCCCCGGGGCAATTGCTCGAAAATATCGATATCGTTGCAGGCATCACCATGGATAAGGATGAAAAATACCAGGTATCAACAGCTGCCCCGATACTCCTTGAAAATTTTGAATATACTGGAGACTTTGCCCTGAAGGAAAATACTACCTGGTCAGGTGAAATCGTCATAAATGGTGTTGTTTCTGTGCCAAGGGGCATAACACTCACTCTTAAACCCGGGACCACAGTCAAGTTCAAAAAAATTGACAGAGATAACAATCGCATCGGAGACGGTGAGATCATGGTGGAAGGAAAGATGCTTGCTGAAGGAGAACCCGGAAACAAGATAGTCTTTACCTCTGCCGAGAAAAATCCTGCGCGATCAGACTGGTCTTATATCAATATCATCTCCACTGGAGCTGAAAATACCTTTCGTTATTGTGTCTTTGAACATGCTTTTTCCGGCATACAGATTCATGGCTCCAATATCAAAGTCTATGACAGCCTTTTCTGGAAAAGTTACGAGGGACTGCATTTCAACACTGCCAATCTGGAAGCTTCTCACAACACCATGACCCAAAATGGTGTAGGACTGAAATTTTCCAGACTTGAAGGCGAAGTTTTGATTTCAAAAAACATTATGTACGACAACGATATAGGCGTGCAGTTTACCCATCAACATATCAATGCAGTTGATTTTGAGAATTTACATAAATTCCTTGATATGCCGGTTTTTGTTTCCAATAATTTTGCAGGGAACAAAAAATATGGCTTTTCCATGGGTGAATTGCAGTCTATAGACATCAATGTAAAAGATAATTGGTGGGGTAGTGTTGATCCAGCAAAAATAGAAACTGTCATATTTGATAAACATGACGATGAAGAACTTGGTGAGGTCCAATTTGCATCTCCACTGAACGCACCTGTTTCAGATGCTGGCGTTCGTGAATCAGGCCACAATTAGAAAGGTAGCCTGAGGAGGCTTTTGCTATGGCTCATTTTATAAAACATTTACGTATCCTATTTATTGTCGCAGCTGGCATTGTCCTGGTACCACTGCTTAACGCAGAAATATGTCAGGCAAACCTTACCCTCACTGCTGATGCAACCTGGACTGGTGACAGGGTTATATACGGAGACCTCATTATTCCAGATGGTTTTACCCTCACCATCAGCAGTGGTTCAAACATTATTCTAAAAAGGGATCCTGACAGTAAAAAAGGCCCTACAACTCTTCCCAAAATCCTGGTACAGGGACATTTTGAAATTGAGGGCGAAGAAGGAAACCCTGTTACCATTTCCGGAAGCAGCGAAGATGGTAAAGCAGCTTGGGCAGGCATTGTTATTGATGTAGGGAATGCCTGGCTCCATGAAGCCAGAATCCAGAATGCGCGCACTGCTGTATATATCAAACAAGGTTGGGTTAAGA
>CAMYOP010000269.1 GCA_947260045.1 uncultured Desulfobulbaceae bacterium | reverse complement strand
AAAAATACAACTGCCTTAGGGTTACTGGAAGACATAAGAAAGCCCTGCCAAAATAATGTCTTTTTCCTTACTGCATTTACATTTGCATTCTCAATTATCGAACTTGTTTTCATGAACTGCTTTATACCAAGGTAAATCAAGAACAAAACACCTGCCCATTTGATCAATATAAAGAAGTTTTGGAAGGCATATATACAACTGACTAAACCAATAGATGCCGCGCAAATTTGCCAGAGGTGTGCTGTCAAATCCCCAGCACCAGTTGCCCATGACTTATCAAAACCATAAGAAAGGCTCTTGGACAGCATAAACACATAGCTTGGTCCAGGTGATACGAGAAAAATAAATACAGTGGCAATGTAGGTGATCCACATTTCTATGGTCATGACATTTTCTTTCTATCTTTTTTCTTTTCGTGCGTTAATTGAATCTGTCGGAGCTTTTTCTCTATCGGATTCAGTATAATCTCTTCTTCCAGATACTGTAAACTCATCGCTGAGGCAGAGATGACAGCCAGTTTTACTGGATATGTTGCAAACATCTTCGTGCTAGATACCTAGGAACCAGCGTAAGCGGTATATTTGAGCGGTCCTTTTACCAGGCGCGGTAACTGGTGTATATGGCCAACAGGTTCAGAGGGAATTCCGACCAAATCCAGGTCCTATGTACTCGTTAAATTGCTCATTAAAAAACCCTATGGTAAAAATTGTTTAGCATGTTTACTTTCAACAGGCGTCCGCTTCGAGCGTCAATACACATTCAAAATATTACCCTAAGCTAAAGGGTCTTCATCTGCCTCCCAATCTGCTAAATATTTTTCAAGCAAATGAAAATCTTCACCAGGGTGCTGAGTGAACGTAACATATTGATTTTGAGGATCGACATTGAAGTTGTTTTTGACAATATTCATATATCTGAGTGCTAATTCTCTTCGCTTCTCTATTGTGCGCCCTTCCCGTATGTCTAAATTCATTAAACAGATATCATGCTCTGGATTGACTCGCCCAATTGTCAGGTTGTATTTGTCAAATTCTCTTATTGATATTGCAATATGGTCTGTTCCTGTACCCATGACTTCTGCAAAAGCTTCTCGTATTGCATTGGCAAACTTCTCTTTGGTTTTATTCTCCAACCTTTGATTGATTTCAAACTGTAAGTGCGGCACGACTCCTCCTTATTTCTTAAGTTATCCTTCAATGCATTGTTATTTACGATTTAGCAGGCGGTCTCAGATAAGATGCTATTACGACTGCTATTGCAGTTGATACAGCACATAAAGCAAAAGCTATTCTGAATGTTCCTGTTGTGTTGGCAATAAAACCAGCAACAGCAGGACCGGTAATTTGACCGGCACCAAAGAAGAGAGTAATAAAACCAAGCGCCTTTAAAGCCTTTTCCGGTCCAACGAAATCTCCAACCGCTGCAGACATGATTGTCGGGATGCCCCATAAGGACAATCCAAATATACCAATAGAAGCATATAAAAAAGAATTAGGAAGATCGCCTGCCACCAACACATAGGAAACTGTAAGCAGGCTATACACTATCATTATCGCTATTTTTCGGCCCAGCTTGTCGGAAATCCAACCAAATAATGGGCCTGATACTATTGAAAGTGCTCCAACGATTGCCCAGAATCTGCCTGCTGCTCCTTCTCTAAATCCTCTTTCATTTATCATGGATGTTACGATAAATGTTGCGTAAACAGCGTAAGTGGCGCCGAAAAATGAGTAGACGCACCCCAAGTGTATTAGTGTCCATCTATTGCTCTTCTTAGAATTAAAAGTTTCAGAAGTTTGTAAAACAGTATTGTTTACTGATCCCAGTGGTAATAAACCTTTTTCACTGGGATGATTGCGTAGGAAGTAGGCGGCTAATCCAGCAATGCAAATTGAAATCGCCCCTACGGAAAACCAGCCGGTACGCCACCCTTCTGCTCCTAATGAAGTGTTGATCCACGGTATGAGTATTCCTGTTAATACTATTGCAACTCCATTTCCAGACAACATGGCTCCGGCAGCACGGCCTCTTCTTGATTTCAAAAACCAATGAGAAACTAAGCCCAACATGGGAATAAATGCAAAACCAGAACCAATGCCTGTTGCCATATATAAAATCATGATTTCAATAAATCCCATGGCCTGGCTGATACACATCATAGACCCGCCAACCAGTGTCAGCCCCAGAGCGATCGTCCACCGTGCTCCAATTTTTCTGGCGACATTACCTGCAATAAATACTGAAATCATATATCCTACAAAATTACCAGTACCTATAAGCCCCATTTGGGAATAATCCAATCCAAGGAATGCACCCATTGATGGCAGGAGCATCCCCAAAGAAAACCTGCCCAATCCCAAACAGGAGAAAAGGACAAATGATCCTGTTAAGGCAATGACCCAGGCATAATGTAAATTTCTTATATTATTCATTATATGCTTTTCTTGTCCTAGTGTCTTGACACGTAAAGAGTGGTTTACAAGCTTTGATGTATGACAGTATTACAAAGAATAATCGTTCGCCATATCAACTTTTGACTACGCAATGTTTGTGAAAAAGCCTGTGTGATCTTCATAAACTTCACCTCCTGTTGGCTAGTATCTAAGATTTTAAGCTTATGACAGGCTTCCAAAAATACCAATTACTTGAGGCTTCATTCTATACTTCTTAAAAGTGCTTATTTCATTATGAGTATACGGAATCATCAATATGTATGTTGTAGCGTTTGCTACATTCTATGAAATTATTTTAAAAAGAAGGTTGGCAAAAATTACCACAGTGTCGGTAAATTTTACTCAATAAGACTTATTCACCGTTCTGTATAACAGTTGATCAAAACTAGGGGAGGAGAAGAGCAATAGCTGGAGAGGGATTCATTTGAAATTCTAGCCGATTAATGAATATTATAGTTTGAGAAGATCCCTTCAACAGCTAACAGTTCCCAGAAGAACCAATTCACATTTTAGCTGGCTATTTTACAGTGGGGATCGATGATCAAATTGGGCCTGCCTATATAATAACCTTGTCCGTAATCAGCACCCAAATCGCTCACCACGCTCAGAATTTCTTGGTCTTCAATGTGTTCTGCTATGGTTTTTATCTCAAGATCCTGGGCCAGAGAAATCATGTTTTTTACAAAAGCGCGGTCAACTGCCTGGTGGGGAGTGTTTTTGATAAATTCACCATCGATTTTGATGAAATCAATTGGAAACATTTTGAGATAATGATAGGTGGAAAAACCGGAACCAAAATCGTCAATGGCAAATTTGAAGCCTTCCCTTCGCAGGTCCTGAGAAAACTCCTCCAGAAGGACAGGATTCCATACAGCTTCACGCTCAGTGATTTCAAAGACAACCTGAGACGGGTCAACCTGATACTCTGTGGCCAGCTTACGGATGTCACGAACAAAATCCTTTAATATCAAAGAATTTGGCGCAAGGTTTACAAACAACAGTCCTTGATACTCAATTGCACGTATTTCCTTAAAGGCCTTGCCGATAACAATAAAGTCAAGCTGACTGACAATACCCAGATTTCCTCACCATAACGAATCCCCATAAGCAGTTCATTAACTGGAACCTCGTCTTGCTGAAGTCCAACAACAGGTTGAAAAAACGGTATAATATTATTTGGTTCTTCCAAAAGATTGAGTAAAAAGATCCCCTTCTCATCCCTGGCTTGCTTCGCCTCAATGAGATCATCAGTACAGGGAAAGCCGATTCTGTTTTTTCCTTCTCTTTTGGCCCTTTGCATGACGTTGCGGGCAATAACAAAAAGAGTATTAATGTCTTCTGAGTCTTCTGGAAAAAGAGAAATGCCAATGGAAACTGTTGCCTTAATCTGGAGACCATCATGGGTGTGCATCGTCACTTCCTTGAGCGCCTTCATCATATTAGCCGCCACCAGGTTAGCTTGATCCTGGTCTGTTTGCGACAGTATAGCTACAAATACATCGCCACCGTAACGGGCAAGAATATCACCCTTAGGAAGAACTGTTTGCACCTGCCCTGCAAATCGTTTCAGAAACGATTCACCAAAAGCGTGGCCATACCTGTCGGTAATCATCTTGAAATTGTCAAAATCAATCACCAGTAAGGCAAACTTTTGCTCATGCCTGCGAGCTCTCTGTTGCTCGTTTGCAACCAAATCCCAAAACACTTTTTGATTATAGAGGTTGGTCAGGGGGTCTCGTGTGGCATAATGCTTTACTTCTTCTGTATATTGATGAATGGCCTTCACAGATCCGACCACGTTGCCCAAGGTGGTTAATATCCCCTCAATAATCAGGGACCGTCCAACATCACTGGCTACTGAGGTTGCCTGCACGCCAATTCCAACAACGCCGCCTATTTGCGGTGATTCAAGAAAAATGGACTTGACTTCCAGGTCAATATCATGATCCTCGAGTTCAACTTCTGGTGCATCATGATTGACGGTATTATGATTAATCTCCATTCCGGCAAGAAAATGCAGTTGGTTAACCTCCTTTATTCTCCTTTTGACGATATCGTTGAAACTTTTTCTGGTACCGGGCGTTGGTGGCCCTAGCCAGAAGACCTCAAGGGCATAGGTCTTCGTGCCGACCCGAAAAATTGAAAAAAGAGCATAGATATCCATGATCTCCTGGACCCGAACAAGGAGCCTGGACACATGTTCCTTCCAGTCCTGCACCACCTCCGAAGTGATGAGAAAGGCCTCCAGTAATTTCACCTGAAAGATGAGCAGATCTTTATCAATGGCAACATCTTTCATCTTACCGACCAGGGTATTCACCTCCTGCAGAACATGATTAAGTTCGGTAAAATCAGTATCACTGTCACCAAATTCAACGGTAGTGAGGTCCTGCACACTGTTAACGTTCTTAATACTTTTTCGGAGCAGAGAAGTTGAGTTGTCTATTTTCCTGGTGGTGTACCAGGAAATAAGAGCTGCAGTGATTACAGGTAAGGGAGCAAGCAGAATAAATAGGAGAACAATCTTTTTAATAATAGAGGTCAGGACAGGTTTCAAATCCTGTTCAATTCTTAATACTCCCAGGATCTCACCAAGCTTAACATTGGTGTGACAGTTCAAGCAGGCAGATTCCGCCAAAACAGCCACCAATTGCTTTACCACCTGCTTTTCCTGACTCGATTGGCTTTTGCCGCTCGTCATGACCTGCTGAATCTCTTTATCCCAATGCTCATCATCAAGCAGACCAAAGAGATCTTGAACTGATGGTGCTCTATACATGGACACAGTCAGAGGAATCTCTGTTCCAGCTGCAATAAACGGTTTGAGAAAACGATGCATTGCTTCTCTGGACCAGCCTTTTTCCATGAGCTGTAATAGCGATGAGGTAAGCTCTTCAGACAAGTTCATACTCATACTTTCCGACTGTCTCAAATAGGAATGCTGATATGAAGAGGCAGTGACAATAAAGATGAGGAGAAAAGTGGCAATGGAAACCGCAAGCAATGCAACAAAGATAACTGTAATACACTTCATAGAGTTCATCGGGTGACGAATAATTACTTTTCAGAGAAAAGGGATAAATAATTATGTGATTACCATTAAAGCTATGTTTGAAATAAAATCGGTCCCCTTAGGCTTAGGAAAAATTTAGGTAAGCGCAGACTTCGATCTGTCTCCCGGCGTTTACTGAGCTTTAGTGGTAATCACAAATAATTATACAATTTTAATAAAAAAACGAAAGTCAAACAGGAGGGATGCTTTACGATTAATATTTATAAAGTAAAGAATGTGATGCGGTATGATATGCAGAGGCGATCTTTAAAAAAAATCAGAAGGTTTGCTGTAGTATAAATTTAATCAGAACAGCAATGATCATAGATTTTTAAACTTCATGCCAATGAGAAAGACTGGCTGATAATTTCACAATCATGGTAACCAGACGATATCTTGTGGCTGGTATACAAGAAAGACTTTTTGGTTTGGTAGAAATCCTTCTTTTGACAATTCACTCTCAGACATAGTGATAATAAATTGCTGATCTCCACAGACAACCTGAATACTTAATAGTTCTGGTTGTTTGTCTGCATAGATACCTGTGATAAGGCCCGATAACTTTTGTTTGTTATTTGCTGGTGGGGAAGAAGCGCTTACTTGTATGGCATGGCTGGGAAGAACAGCGCAGCTTTTAGCATGGGGTGCCTGACTGACAAATAATTGCTGTCCATCTGTCATTTTCATTACAGAGAGCTGGTCGTCAACTTTTTCCCACGGTCCCAAGAGAACATTTCTGTAGCCGTATTCGAGAAGCCTGCCATTGTACAGATAGATACTTTGATCACAGATGTCACTAAGCCATGATTGATGATGACTGGTAACAACAAGAGTCGTGCCCCACTCCTGCCTTGCCCGTAAAATTGCTCTACTGATATTTCGGGCACTCTCCAAATCAACACTGGCAGTTGGTTCGTCAAGCATTAAACATGCTGGTTTAAGTACCAACCTGGAAGCAAGCGCAACCCTTTGTGATTCTCCCCCTGAAAGCTCATACCACTGTCGACTTAAAAATTGCCCAGTGAGGCCAACAAGGTCCAGCGCATTCATTACTGAATCCTGCAATCCATTTTTCTGTCCTCTTATTTTTAAACCATAGGCAATGTTTTCAAAAACTGTTCGTTTCAGGAGATATGTTTCCTGGGGAAGATATGCAAGCTGATGGCGAAACTCTTTATCAAAGGGTTTTATCTCTTTATTGTTGAAGAAAACCGAGCCTGATGAGCAGTTTTCCACCAGCGATAAAATCCTGAGCATGGTGCTTTTGCCGCTGCCATTGGGGCCAGCAAGTCCTGTAATGGAGTCCCTGGGGATACTCAATTCTGGAATATTGAGTACCTCTCTGCCGCTGTACTCATGACGCACCTTGTGCAGACGAAGGATGGAGTCCACCTATATCCTCCGCCGTAAAGTTGAAAGGGAAAGGTTGACAGCAAAGGCCATGGCCAGGAGTACCAAGCCAAGGGCAATTCCTGTTGCAAATTGACCCTTATTTGTTTCAAGAGCAATTGCAGTAGTGATGGTCCTGGTGTGGTATTTGATATTTCCGCCGACCATCATTGAAATTCCCACCTCTGTAAGCACTCTCCCCGTTGCTGTAATGGCGGCGATTAATAAACCTAATCTGGCTTCTTCGACGGTTGTTAAAAAAATCTGCAGCCGGGAAGCTCCCAAAGACCGTAAGGTAAGCTGTAAATTACTATCGAGACTTTCAACAGAGGTGGCTGTCAGGGCAATGACAATTGGTAAGGCCAGAATACTTTGGCCTATGGCTATACCGTTTAAGGTAAAAAGAAGACCAAGATCTCCCAAAGGACCATTATTGGAAATAAAGGCATAGACAACTAAACCAATAAAAACTGTGGGCAAGGCAAGCAGTGTATCAACAATTGTTCGTATGGCTTGCTTGCCTGGAAAATTTAAATAACCGAGCATGTAGCCAAGTGGAATTCCAAGAAGGAGGCTTACGGTCATGGAAATTGAAGAGACCTTGATTGTTGCCCAAATCGCAGAATAGGTTTCCTGGTCTCCATGATAAAGAAGCTGGAAGGCTTTTACTAAACCCTCAAGGATGAATTCCATAAGCCAATTCTATTTACTTGGATGCGTTGGGAGTGAAAAGCTGTTTATTCAACAGCCTGAAATTACCGATTGCGGCCTGACCTTCATCACTTATGAGCCAGTCACCAAACTGAGCTGCCAGGACATTTTTTACTTTGAGACAGCGAGCCTGGTTTACCTCAATGACACTATACTGATTGAGCAATGATTTGTCGCCTTCAACCATAATTTTAAGAGGAGGGTTCCCCTTGCTGTTTGCTTCAAACTTAATAAAAGTGCCACGGTCGGTCATGGTATAGCCATTGCGCTCAACAGCAATGTTTATGGTGGTCAGCATTCCCTGGCCAGTCTGAAGATACCACTGCTGCTGTTCAGGAACCAGCCCTGAGCATTCCTTCCATAAAGAAATTTCTTTTTTATTGGTTCCTGAATTATCTCCTCGACTTGCAAAAATTGATTTTTTCTTGTCAATTTCTTTCAAGGCTGAGCAGGGTTCCTGGTTTTTTATGCCAGCAGGATCATTATCGGGCCCTATGAATACGAAATCATTGAACATTATTTGGCGGCGATTTACCCCAAAGCCATCTTCAACATATCTTTTTTCAGCAGAAGGCGCATGTACCATGAGAACGTCACAATCGCAGTTTTCTCCAAGCTTCAGAGCTTTTCCGGTTCCTGTGGCCACCCATTTCAGTTCTATACCAGTAGTCTTGGTAAACATGGGTGCAAGATAATCAAGCAGACCTGTATTATCAGTACTTGTAGTTGTTGCAAGTAAAAGCTCCTTACTCTCGGCCTGTTGTGGCAGGATTGTAGAAATCGAGATAAAAAAAGCCAGGATAAGAAACTGGTACTTTTTTGAAATTTGTATTTTCAGCATGCTGTTCTCCTTGAAAGATTATGGTAAAAGCGTATTGTAAATTAAGTCTCAACACTTGGATTTTATACTTAAAAAAAGAAACTATGTCAATTTTGGCATAACTTAGAAAGAGCTAAA
>CAMYOP010000268.1:4928-6510 GCA_947260045.1 uncultured Desulfobulbaceae bacterium | reverse complement strand
GAAATAATGATTACCATTGGTGTGTGGTGCACAGGGTTCTTTATTCTTACAATTCTCTACAAGATAGCTGTCAACGTGGAGCATGAAGTTGAAGGCTAAGTAAAAAAAAGAGATCCTGAATATTCAAGCCCTCGATCATTGATCGAGGGCTTTTTTTTGTGCTCAGGGTATGCTATATACATGTAAAAGTCAGTATATGTTTATTATTTTCCCTGATAGGTTTCCGAGATATGGATCAGAGATCTTCTGATAAAAAAAGAATATTATTGGTTTATTATTCTTTTTCCAGTCAAACTAAAAATCTCCTGCAAGCTTTAGTTGCCGGGCTTAAAGACAGTAATGTCAAAATTTTGCTCGAAAGACTTGAGCCTGTAGAACGTCTCCGATTCCCGATCGGTTCAATTCCCAAGACTGTAGGGATGATGATTCTTACCTTTTTTCGTTGGCGATTTCCCATAAAACCTATTTCACAAAAATGCTATGACGATTATGACCTGATCATTCTCGCTGGCCCAACCTGGTCATATAATCCCAGCGGACCTGTCCTTTCATTTATTGATCGTGATGGGAAAAAAGTATTTAAAGGGAAAAGAGTTGTTTCTCTGATCTCTTGTCGTGGGTATTGGCGAGTGCATTGGTACGGTTTAAAATATATGCTTAAGAAATGTGGAGCCATTGTTTCCAATGTGATTGTTTTTTGCCATACAAACCCTGAACCTTGGCGAACTATTGGAGTATTTCTTAAACTTGCAGGCAGGATACCAGAAAAAAAATCCTGGATATCCTCCTATTATAAAAAATATGGACATACCAGACAGCAAGTTGCAGAGGCCAGGCGTTTTGGTGAGATTTTAGGAAAGGCTTTGGCAGAAGATCGTCCACTTGAATCAGTAGATTTTGACAGCTCTATATCCAGAAGCTGACTTTCTGTTTAAATGCTTTTAGTACTTCAGGAGACTAGAGTTGCATGTAGAGCTGCCAGAGCTGGAAAATTTTTTCCTGGAAAAAGAGATAGATCAATGCTGCAAGTGAGAGGAACGGTCCAAATGGTAATTTCGTCTGGCTCCCACTCTTTTGCTTTATCATTGCTGCGATTCCTACAAATGAACCCAGCAGTGAGCTGAAAAAAACCACAAAGAGTAGTGATTGCCACCCAAGAAAGGCTCCAATCATAGCCAGTAATTTAATATCTCCTCCGCCCATACCATCGCGTTTGGTCAGCAAATAATAGGCAAGAGCTATTCCGTACAGTATGCCGCCGCCAACAAGTATACCTATTCCAGACTGTTGCCAGGTGACATAATCATTAAAAAAAGAAAAGCCAAAACCAATGAGGATTCCAGGCAGACTGATCACATCAGGTATTATTTGATGATGTATATCGATGACTATGATGACCAGGAGTGCAGCTGTGAAAATGAAATACGCAAAGAATTCTATGGAAAAATTAAAGCGGTAAAAAAGCGCTGCTGCCAGAAAAGCCATGGAGAATTCAACTACTGGATATTGAAGTGAAATGTGGCTGGAGCAGCCACGGCACTTACCGCCAAGGGCAATATAGCTCAAGATTGGAATGTTATCA
>CAMYOP010000268.1:0-4899 GCA_947260045.1 uncultured Desulfobulbaceae bacterium | reverse complement strand
ACGACATTAAGAAAACTACCAATAACAGCACCGTATAAAAAGCTGATTGCAGCAATGAAATGATTCACAGGTTTCGTTTCTATTAATTTTTTATTTACAGCTTGGCTGTATAAAGTTATTTACTACCTAGCTAATATTCCAAATAATATTTAAATGTACTTCTTTCCATGACTGAGTTCCAGGAAAATTCTAAGGTTATTGATTGCAGATCGCTCACGCGTGATGTCTATATCTTAACACTTTCATCGCCACAAATTGCTCAAACAGCACTGCCTGGTCAATTTGTCATGATTCGTGTGAGTGATATGGATGATCCTCTCTTGCGTCGTCCTTTTTCTATTTATGATGTAAGCACTTCGGGTGAAATTTTAATTCTTTTTAAGATTGTTGGCCGCGGCACCCGTCTTTTGTCAACTCTTGATCCTGGCGACTCTGTTAATGTTATCGGGCCTCTTGGCAATGGCTACACCCTGCATCCCTCTGGGAATGCCTGCCTGGTCGGTGGGGGGATGGGAATTGCTCCGATTTATTTTTTAGCAAAAAAAATGAATATGGCTAAAAGAGAAAAGAGTAATTTTCATGTTATACTTGGTGCCAGATCAGGAGACGAACTTGTTCCCCTGCTTGATGCTTTTAATAAGTTTGATATGCAAATTGATTGTGCAACAGACGATGGCAGTTTTGGCCACCATGGTTTTGTGACACAACTTTTGGACCCTGTATTGCCTAATGTCTCACAGGTTTATGTCTGTGGTCCTACGGCCATGATGCAGATTGTTGCTGAAAAATGCCTCGAACAGAATGTCTGCTGTGAAACATCCCTTGAAACTCATATGGCGTGTGGGCTTGGTGCCTGTCTTGGCTGTACTGTATCAGGTGCAGATGGTCAATATGTACACGTTTGCAAACATGGGCCTGTCTTTAAGGCTGATGAGATCAAGTGGGAAAAATGATGATTGTTAAAGATCTCGACCTCAATGTCAAAATTGGTTCATTACTTCTCAAAAATCCTGTAATGACAGCTTCCGGAACCTTTGGTTATGGCGAAGAGTTTGAAAATCTTATAGATCTCAATAGAATTGGAGCCATAATTGTTAAAGGTATTTCCTACGAACCGAGACCGGGAAATCCTCCGCCGCGCGTTGTTGAGACTTCATCTGGTATGCTCAATGCCATTGGTCTGGAAAATGTCGGTGTTGAACGGTTCATAAGTGAGAAACTACCCTATTTTGATCATGTTGATTCAAGGCTTATTGTGAATATTCTTGGTGATAGTCGGGTCGATGGGATTGAGGTGAATATATCCTGCCCCAATGTAAAAAAGGGAGGAGTCGCTTTTGGAACTATACCAGCTATGGCTGCAGCTGTTACGCGCGCAGTGAAGGCTGAAACAGACCAACCCGTAATAGTCAAATTGTCTCCAAATGTCACAGATATTACAGAGATTGCCTGTGCCGTTGAAGATGGTGGGGCTGATAGTGTTTCTCTTATAAATACACTCATTGGCATGGCAATCGATATCAAATCCAAACAACCAAAGCTTGCTAATATTATTGGTGGTCTCTCCGGTCCTGCGATAAAACCTGTAGCTCTTCGGATGGTACACCAGGTTTCTCAACGAGTTAAAATCCCTGTTATCGGTATCGGCGGTATAGCAACCTATGAGGATGCGGTAGAATTTCTTCTTGCTGGAGCCAGTGCAATACAAGTCGGTACGGCAAATTTTTACCAGCCAAAAGCTGTTGAATATATTATTGATGGTATCTCCAGATATTTGCAAGAGGAAAAAGTGCAAGCTGTTAATGATATCATCGGAAAAGTACAGATTAACAGGTAAGTGAGGGTTAGATGGATTCTGGATTGATATGTGTCTCTGTGGCTGCGGTAGATGCAAGTACAGCTGCAACGTCTGTACAATCTGTTATTGAGCTTGTTGATGTGGTTGAGATTCGTTTGGATGCCATGCCTGTTCCCCAGGTAAAAGATTGTTATGAGCTCATTTCAAAACCGCTCCTGTTTACCAATCGCCCCAACTGGGAAGGGGGCGAATACCAAGGCCCGGAAGATGAGCGCATAGGTCCTTTGTTTGAAGCTATCAACATGCGAGCTTCCTATGTTGATTTTGAGCTAAATGGTGATCTCAGATATCGGAATAGATTGCTTGATGCCATGTCTGTTACAGAGAGCAAAATGATTATTTCCAGCCATGATTTCACCTGCACTCCCTCAAAAGAACGGTTAAGCGATATTCTTAAGGAGCAAATAGAGAGTGGTGCCCATATCGGAAAAATTGTAACTGTCGCACATAGTCCCTTTGACGTCCTGCGAGTACTTAACCTGCTTGAAGAAGCTGCTGAACAAAATTTTCCCTTGTGTGCTTTTTGCATGGGTGAAGTTGGCAAAATTAGTCGATTAACAACTCTATTCTTCGGCGGATTTATGACTTATGGGGCCATGAATGAAGCGCAGGCTACAGCACCAGGCCAGCTGTCAGTTGAAAAAATTCATGACTTGTTGGAAACGTGTCAAAGTAAATTGTCCTATTAAAGAAGAAAGCCTCTTGAATATAAATGGTAAAACCAAGCTGTTTGGCATTATCGGTAATCCTGTATCCCATTCCCTTTCTCCAATAATGCATAACGCTGCTTTTTCAGCTTTAAGCATGGATTGTGTTTACGTGCCACTGCCCAGTACTGATGTCTCCTCAGCAATTAATGGATTACGTACATTTGGTTTTCAGGGTGTTAGTGTGACCGTTCCTCATAAAGAAAGAGTAATGGAATTTCTCGATGAAATAGATCCCGTTGCCGAGAAAATAGGTGCGGTTAATACAGTACTCTGTAAAAGAGAAGCAAATAGCCGCCATACGACCCTTAAAGGGTATAATACCGATTGGCTTGGTGCAAACAGAGCCTTGGGAAAACATATCGATATTGCCGGCTCAACTGCAGTCGTGGTTGGTGCTGGAGGTGCTGCAAAGGCCGTTGGTTTTGGCTTGATGAGTGAAGGAGCTCAACTGACCATCGTCAATAGAACCAGAGAAAAAGGGCAGCAATTAGCAGAATGGCTTCACTGTGATTATACTGCACTTGGTGACTTGTCATCCATGTCTGCAAATATACTCATCAACACTACCTCTGTTGGCATGGAGCCAAATGTTGAGGAAACTATCCTGGCCGCAGAATATGTAAGCCATTTTGATGTGGTAATGGATATTGTGTATGCACCTCTTGAAACAAAGTTGTTGCGGGAGGCTCGTCTCGCAGGATGTAAAACCGTTGATGGCTTGGGGATGTTATTGTACCAGGGAATAGCTCAGTTTGAAATCTGGACAGGATGCAAACCACCGGTTGAACATATGCGCAATGCCCTTGAGCAAGAGCTTCTAGCTAGAAACAATAGATAATCAGATAGGTATGATAGAAATAATTCCAATAGACAAAATTAATGCTTCAGTAGAGGTCCCTGGTTCCAAAAGCCTTACCCAGAGGGCTTTGATTGCTGCAGCCTTAGCAGAAGGCGAATCATCATTACTTGGCCCTCTCGCAAGTGAAGATACGCATTACACCATGACTGCACTGCGTTCCATGGGCATTCAAATCGATGCGAGTAACCCAGCTAAATGGATGGTACAGGGTACAGGTGGACGTTTATCAGTCCCTGGAGAAGATATTTTTTTAGGAAATAATGGTACTGCCACCCGCTTTTTAACTTCGCTCACTGCCCTGGGTCACGGAACATTTCGAATCACTGGCGACAAACGAATGTCGGAGAGACCTATTGGTCCATTGATGCAGGCCTTGCAAGGCTGGAAGGCCCAGATCAAGGGGGACGTTGTTGCTGATTGTCCTCCTTTGACAATTGTTGCCAATGGGCTTAAAGGTGGAAAAACTATTCTTCCGGAAGGAAAATCAAGTCAATATCTTTCATCACTTTTACTTGTTGCTCCTTATACTCATGAGAAAGCAGAGCTTGAGGTCAAAGGAGAAGTCCTGTCCAAACCTTATGTTGCCATGACGCTTGCGGTAATGGCAGATTTTGGAGTACTGGTCCAGGCAGAGCCTGAGTTTAATTTTTTCTCTATTCCTCATGGGCCTTATCAGGGAAGAGAATATAAAATAGAAGGAGACGCTTCAGGAGCTTCTTATTTCTGGGCAGCTGCAGCCATCAGCGGAGGTAGGGTAACTGTTCGAAATGTCCCTGTACCATCTTTGCAGGGTGATGCAGGGCTTGTTCCTCTGCTTGCACGAATGGGCTGCGAAGTTGAGAAAAGCGAAGGTGGGATTAGTGTGCAGGGGCCTGAAAAATTGACAGGTATTGAAGTGGATATGGGCAATATGCCTGATGTGGCACCAACTCTCGCTGTTGTGGCCGCTTTTGCAGAAGGAACGACCATCATTCATAATATTGCTCATTTACGTATTAAGGAGTGCGACAGGCTCAGCGCCATGGTTACAGAACTCGGCAAAATGGGGGCGGATGTTGTTGAAGAGCCTGATCGGATGATCATTCACGGTAAAGCCGGTGGTTCTAACCTCCACGGCGCAGAAATTGAAACCTATCACGACCATCGTATTGCCATGTGTTTTGGAGTCGCAGGACTTAAAGTGCCAGGAGTGCTTGTTACTGGTGAAAAATGTGTGGTAAAGTCATTTCCGGATTTTTGGGACAGGTTTGAACTACTCAAATAAGAATTGTTTGTTTTTAACTCGTTTGACCTAAATACAAAAATAGCCGAGTCTATGATAATTAATTGATTTTCGATGTTATTTCAACAAATTTAAGTTAATGAACCTCCCCGCGGCAAGCCGCGGGGTATTTTTAAAGGAAAAATTCATTTTATCGCAGCAAGCTGCTGGGAATTAAACCCTAAAGATTTCGCATCGCCCTTCAAGGGAT
>CAMYOP010000267.1 GCA_947260045.1 uncultured Desulfobulbaceae bacterium | reverse complement strand
GCCATCCAACTCAATGACACCCACCCTGCCATTGCCATCCCTGAGCTTTTGCGCATATTCCTCGACATTGAAGGTTTAAGCTGGGAAAAATCTTGGGATATTTGTACCAAAACCTTTGCATATACCAACCATACACTAATGCCAGAGGCCCTCGAAACATGGCCTGTAGATCTTCTTGAAAAATTATTGCCACGCCACCTCCAAATTATATATGAAATAAATCGCCGCTTTCTCGATACTGTTTCACAATGTTATCCAAATGATCCGCAACGTCTCCAGCAGATGTCGATTATTGCCGAACTCAGTCCCAAAAGAGTTCGCATGGCAAATCTTGCCATAGTTGGCAGTCATTCTGTTAACGGTGTAGCCGAACTACACACTCATCTTCTTCGCACTAAAATATTTAAAGATTTTGATGAATTTTACCCTGGAAAATTCAACAGTAAAACAAATGGCATTACCCCGAGACGATGGCTTCTGAAATGTAACCCTGGCCTTGCCACCCTGCTTGCTGAAAATTTTGGCTACGATTGGGTAACAGACCTTGACCAACTCCGTAAACTTAAAAAACTTGCAGATAATCAAGCCTTTCAAAAAAAATGGCTGGAGATAAAGCGGCAAAACAAAATCAGACTTGCGAAACTTATCCAGGAAGTCTGCGATGTCACCGTCAATCCAGATTCTCTCTTTGATGTGCAGGTAAAACGAATCCATGAATACAAAAGACAACTCCTCAATATCCTCCATGTAATTTCTCTCTACCATAGAATTATAGATGCATCTGAACAAACCATTGTCCCACGCACAATTATATTTTCGGGCAAAGCCGCTCCATCTTATTTCACAGCGAAACTCATAATTAAACTGATTAATTCTGTTGCTGAAATCGTCAATAATGATCCCCGCGTCAAAGACCAGTTAAAAATCGCATTTATACCCAACTATAATGTGTCGCTTGCTGAAATAATCATCCCAGCAGCAGACTTGTCCGAACAGATATCGACAGCAGGGACGGAAGCATCAGGCACTGGCAATATGAAATTCGCTTTAAACGGAGCATTGACCATCGGCACCCTGGATGGCGCTAATATTGAAATTTTAGAAGAGGTTAAAGAAGAAAATATCTTTATCTTTGGGCTCACGGCAGAGCAGGCTGAATTTGAGCATCTCCATAAGAGCCGGACCCCCTTATCCATCTACCAAAATAATCCCATAGTCAAACAAGTAATCGATTCAATAGCGAATGGTTCCTTCAGTTTTGGTGACAAAGATTTATTCAAGCCCCTTGTTGAAAGTCTTCTCAATGAAAATGATCCTTACCTTCTCCTGCTGGATTTGGAATCGTATCTTGATTGTCAAAAACGTGTGGAACAGGAATATCTCAACAAAAAGACCTGGGCAAGAAAATCTATTCTTAACGTAGCCAAAATGGGTAAATTTTCAAGCGATCGAACAATTAGCGAATATGCAAAAGACATTTGGGGGCTCGATATTAATCAACCAGAAAAACCATAAGAATAATTATTTACGAAAAAGAAAAACATCCTTGCCAATTACCTGAAGTTCTGCGCCCCACTTATTGGCCAGCCACTCAATTGTATCGAGGGAGAAAAAACAGACATGGGTGGGATCTCTTCTGTAATGCCAGCTGGTAAATGCAGTTTGGTCAAGAGCAAGCTTGGTCATTATTCCCAACCACCCGCCAGGGTTTAATAAAGACCAGAGTTGCGCTAATTCTGTAGCAGGATCATAGAGGTGCTCAACAACTTCTGTGGCTGTAATAAAATCAAACTTCCGAGAAAGTACACTTTTATCAGGTGCGTAAAAGGGATCAAAGACACTGACATGATGACCTGCTTTTTCAAACATGAGAGAGAGCACAGGGCCTGGACCAGAGCCAAAATCAAGCCCACGGCTGTTTGACCTGAGCCGAGCATGTAAAGGTGCAAAAATTCTGCTTAAAAATACTTGATATCCAGAATCATCAGCAAAATTTTGATGCTTGTCATATTCTTTACGTTCTGCTTCAGGAGAAAGCCGCTGTGAAGGTGCTACAAAAATCAAGTGGCATATCAAGCATTTAAAATAATCACGCTTGTTATCGTTGTGGAAATGTTTCGATTTTCCTATGTTTCTGCAGAGATTCTATTATGAAAACAGCGTGATATAACATATAATTATATTTGAAATAAAAAGTTAAGCGACGCTCACTTCTTTTTATCATGTATATCAAGATATAACCATTGAAGACAATTTCTACTCGTCTCCTCTTAAAATTCAAAAGGTTTTTAATTCTGAAATTCGTATCGACAATCCAAGGAGTTTTTAGTTGAGATCCTGGATCTTAATAATGGTATTGACAGTACTGAGTATTGTGAATTCTTTACCTGCCTTTGCTTCCGATACCAAAATTCTGATACTCCATTCCTATCATCAGGAATATCCTTGGACCAAAGGTCAGAATAGTGGCTTTGTCTTTACTTTAAAAAATGATCCATCGCTTCAACCTCCATCCTTTTCCACAGAATATCTCGATACCAAAAGGGTAAAATTTACCAAAAAATACCAAGATTTTTTTTTTAGATATTTAAAACAAAAATATAAGGACCTGTTACCAAACGTCATTTTTTCTACCGATGACAATGCTCTCCAGTTCCTCCTGCGATATAAGTCCTCACTTTTTCCAGGAGTGCCAGTCGTCTTTAGTGGGGTCAACAATCTCAAAATCCAGGAACGTCTTGACTCCCATCAATATGTTGGTGTGTATGAAAAAAAAGAAATCGAGCCCAATATAGCGTTCATAACAAAAGTGCAACCAGATCTTAAAACAATCCATTTCATTGGTGATAACTCCTCAACATATGAAGCGATTAAGGTTGAAGTACAAAAGGAAATGACCAGCCTTTATCCCAACTTACTATACAGTTTTTTTGGAACAAAACATCTTTCCACACTTCTCAGCAAGCTGAAATCATTAAATAAAGGTGTAGTATTTTTGACGACCATGGGAGGATTCCATGATGATAAAAACAATCTCATTCCACTCCACAAAGTAATTGATACAATCCAGGCTAGGACGACCCTACCCGTTATCAGCATGGAAGACGCTTATGTCCAAAAAGGTATTCTGGGAGGGTATGTTACAAGTGGCAATGCCCAGGGAAAGGCAGCTGCAGGATTGTTAGCAAGGATTCTAAAAGGATCCCTCTTGCAAAACATGGACTCCATACACAAAAGTCCAAATATTTTCATGTTTCACCATGAATCACTTAATCGTTTTGGTATTCATCAATCTCACTTGCCGACAAACAGCCTCATACTCGAACAACCTGAATCTTTTTTCTATCTTTATAAAAAACACATCATCCTGGTACTTCTCTTTATTTTCTTTCAAACCCTGGTCATTTTATTCCTCATTAAAAATATTGCCATGAGAAAAAAAGCAGAGCGCAGTCTGGAGCGTTCAAACGAAATGCTTGAAGCCAGGGTTTCTGAACGAACAGCAGCCCTGCGTGAGTACAATGAAATGTTACAGGCTGAAATTAAAGAAAGGTCACAAGTAGAAGATAAACTATCGGTTCAGGAAACAAGGTTACGTACAGTTATCAGTAATCTGCCAGTCATTTTATGGGCAATCGATCTCCAGGGAAGGATCACACTCTCTGCAGGTGATGGTTTGAAAAAGCTTGGCTTATCTGAAGGTGAAGTGGTAGGCAGGTCTATTTACCAGGTCTATGACCATAACTATCAAATCATCGATAATATACAAAAAGCACTTGCTGGAAATACCTTTTCATCAGTTATTGAGGAAGATGGTAGCGTTTACGAGTCCCATTATGCACCATTTTACAGAAACGACAATATCGCTGGTGTCCTTGGTTTTTCTATAGATATTTCTGAGCGCACACTGCTGGAAGAACAACTCAGGCAGTCACAAAAGATGGAGGCAATCGGCACCCTGGCAGGAGGAATAGCTCATGATTTCAACAACATCCTTCAGGGAGTCTTCGGGTTTATAGATTTAGCCCTCTATGACCTCAAAGACGAAAAGCAAACTCGACATTACCTGACAGAAATTAAAAAGGGTGCGCTCAGGTCTCGTGATCTTGTCAGACAGATTCTGACTTTCAGTCGAAAAAAATCCTATAAACTTGAACCACTCCACCCTGTACTCATCATAAAAGACACCTTAAAATTACTGCATGCTTCCCTGCCGACATCCATAACAATTGAAGAAAAGATCAGTAACGATTGTGGTCTCATTCTCGCAGATGTAACAAGTCTCCATCAAATACTGATGAATCTCTGTACAAACGCACTCCATGCGATGGAATATGAAACAGGGGTTTTGACTATTAGCTTGTGCCAAAAAGAACTCAGTTCAGCAACACTAGGCAATGAACCAGATATAAATCCTGGGCCATTTCTTGAACTCATGGTCAAAGACACTGGGCATGGTTTGGACGACACTACTTTAGGACGAATATTTGATCCCTTTTTCACCAAAAAAGAAGTTGGAAAAGGAACAGGTCTGGGACTTGCGGTGGTCCATGGGACTGTACGAGATTTTGGCGGTTTTATAAGAGTAGAAAGCGCACCTGGGAAAGGAGCAACCTTTTATATCTATATCCCCTCTTATGTAAGTGAAGAGGACAAAGTTGTGAGTGATAAAAATGAAAAGCCACCTCAGTATCCGACTGGTACAGAACGGATCATGTTTATAGATGACGAAATAACAATTGTCCAACTGCAAAAATTCTCTCTCGAAAAACTTGGGTATACAGTTGCAGGATTAATACGTAGCAGTGAAGCCTTGGAATTATTCAAGGAGGATCCTGACATATATGATCTTATAATTACAGATCAAACAATGCCTGAGCTTTCAGGTATCAGGCTTGCTGAGGAAATTCTTCAAATTAGAGCTGATATACCTATTCTTCTTTTTTCTGGTTATAGTTCAATGGTGTCAGAAGAAAAGGCCAAGCAGGTAGGAGTCAGGGCCTTTGTTCATAAGCCTTTGGAGTTACAACATATGGCAACCCTGATACGTAAAACTCTCGATGAAAATAAATAGTCTCACCAAAAAATATTTTGTAGAGACAGTGATTACCGCAATAGAGACTCCGAAGCTTGCTCTACGACAGAAGGTTCCTGGACCAGATCAAAATGATCAAAATCAGGAAAATCTGCTATATGTGTTGCACCGTCAATTACTGATGAATCAAAAGGCACCAGACCATCATTGTCTTTACCTGTTGTCTGCATAAGAAACGTCCAGCCAAAGATGAGTTCCCCTGCCCAACCAAAGCAATCTTTCCCATCGCAATCTCCTCTTATAGTGAAGATTTTACCATTATCAGCCAGGGGCGATTTTGTAACCGGAAATGCATCATTAAATACTTTAAAAAAAGAGGGGCGTAAATTCTCGATGGCCTCTGTTGCCTCTACAAAAAATCCAGCCCATTCAAAACTGTTTGCCAGCGGAGAACCGTGGTGGGGAGTACCAAGGGTTACAAGTCCCTTTAACACATTCGGATACTCATAAATATAGCGCCTGGCAACCAATCCTCCCATGCTGTGAGCGATTATATAAAAATTTTTCCCTAAATTTTTACTTTGCTGGAGAATCAGAATTTTTTTGGGAGCAGTTGAACCTGCTCTTCAATGTTTTTATCCCCGCCCTGTTTGTTATTTTCGCCACAATACAAAATGGTTCGTGAATTAATAACGCGCTCATAGGTATTTTCTGAACTGTTTGTATAAACTGCATAAACATTTTTCGACCCCCAAATGGAAAGAGCCTTATCC
>CAMYOP010000266.1 GCA_947260045.1 uncultured Desulfobulbaceae bacterium | reverse complement strand
ATTGGACTTATTCTATTGTTACTACTAAAATAGGCCCGCTCTTTTTTGCTATTTAGTTTTCAAAGATCAAAGCTGCTTTCTGTTAAAAAAAAGCGACCGCCAGGGCAGTTCGTTTATGCCCCGCGGCAGATTCACAGTCTAACCAATTGCGTTTTGCTTGTCAATCGGAAAGTTTATTTTCTGAAAGAATTTTTTAAAAAGTGTCTTTCAGGATTTGGCTTGTCCGACAAGCAACGAGGCGTGAAACTAACGTACTGTGAGGTTGATGTCAATAACTTTTTTCAGGGTGTAAATCTTTTTAACTAAGTTCCCAAATATATTGCTTTTTGTTATCAACTTCATTTAGATTGCTTAATATAAAGAAACTATCGTAGTATGAATACTATACACAACATAATACCATCCACTCTATTACACGTGCCATGGGAAATAATACAAAAGTGAAAAGCACAATTAGTTCTATTCAAAAATCAATATTGAAAAGTATACCAAAAGTAGATGAATGTTTTCTAGCTCTCAATGACCATGTTGAACTTCAAGAAGCCCCTCTTCGCATTATTAAGAAAAGTGTGCGTGCCGTTTTAGATGAAATACGGCAGGAAGTTTTGTCTGCTACTCATCCTAAGCCCGAAATCACTGGTTTAGATAACGTTATAGCTCTTATAATAAAGAGGATACACCAGGAGCTTGAGTTTCGTGTTCGTCGTGTGATTAACGCAACTGGGGTAATTATTCATACCAATCTAGGCCGTTCTCTTTTACCCGCTACCACGATGGAGCGTCTCAACATAAGTGGCGCGAGATACTCTAACCTTGAATTTGACTTGCAGACTGGAAAAAGGGGAAGTCGGTACAGCCTGGTTGAAGATCTGATCTGTGAGTTGACAGGTGCCGAAGCTGCTCTTGTGGTCAATAATAATGCAGCAGCTGTACTTATCGTACTTGATACGCTTGCTAAAGGAAAAGAGGTTATAGTTTCCAGAGGACAGCTTGTTGAAATTGGAGGAGCTTTTCGTATTCCTGATGTTATGGCAAGAAGTGGTGCTTCACTTGTTGAAGTGGGTGCTACCAATCGAACTCATACGCGCGATTATGCCAATGCTGTTACTGAAGAGACTGCCCTTTTATTGAAAGTACATTGTTCAAATTATAAAATCATTGGTTTTACCAAAGAAGTCAGTCTTGAAGATCTCGTTACGCTTGGTAGAGAAAAGGGAATTCCCATTGTGGAAGATCTTGGATCAGGTTGCCTCATAGATCTCAGTCAATTTGGACTAGAGAAAGAGCCAACAGTTCAGGAAGTTGTTGCTTCAGGTGTTGATGTTGTTACATTCAGCGGCGATAAACTGCTTGGCGGCCCCCAAGCTGGAATTATTTTGGGACGCAAAAAAATCATAGATAAAATTAAGAAAAATCCTCTGAACAGAGCCATGCGAATAGACAAGTTCACCTTGGCTGGTCTTGAGTCGATCCTGCGCCTCTACCTGGATGAAAATGTGGCTATTCAAAAAATTCCAACTCTTACAATGATTGCTGCAGGACTTGATGAGTTAGACAAGCGAGCCAAACGCTTAGCTCGTAAAATTAGAAAGCCGCTGAAATCAGTTTGCAAAATTAGTGTTGAGGATATTGTCTCAAGAGTTGGTGGGGGAGCAATGCCTGAACAGAATTTACCGAGCAGAGCAGTTGTGCTTCGTCCTGTTTCTATGAAGATAAATAAACTTGAAATCTCTCTCCGGTCACAACCCATTCCAATCATTGGCCGTATTGAGGAAGATGCAATGTATCTTGATGTGCGTACCATCGCAGACGATGAGTTTGCAATCATTTCTGAGAGTATTTATTCAATATTTTCCAATTCATTTTAGGGTCTCTCTCTTATATATATGTTGCCACATTATTCTTTGTTTAATCAAAACCTCAGCGAACATGATTTTCTTTTATTAAATAATGTTTACCAAAAAGAGGTACGTCAGCTCTTTCCCATACCTGCAACTGTTGAGTTCTGGACTGAAAATGTGTTACCTGCCCACCAGCAACAATCAGGCTTTAGTGATTCTTTATGTTTAGAGATTTGTAGCAAGGGACAACCACGTCTCATTCAGGGGGGATTGGTCATTCCACTGAGTACCGAGCAAGGTGGGTTGTCGGCGGCTCTTATTTGGGATACTGATCCGGCTTTGCTGGAGAAGATGGATCCTGATTGGCTTATTACTTTGCAAGAGTCTATTATTGCTACACTTCGATTTATCAGAAAGGTTTATGTCGACCCTGTAACCGGGCTCTATAATAAAAGGTGTCTCTTTAACCGGCTAAACCAAATATCCCAGACCGATAATGATACAGTTCTGCTCATTCTCAATCTCAGGTATAGAAGCCATGGTGCTTTTGCCGGCATTCGTAGAAGTATGCAGATATCGGGTTTTCTTAAAGCTATAACTTTGGGTTCTGTCTTTTATCTGGGGAATAATGTATATGCGCTGCTTAAGCCCAAAAGAACAAGTATACAAACCTTCCATTACGCGCAGCGATTAATCAAAAGACTTAGACGGGAAGGCATGACAAAAGTCCACATCGGAGCAGTTCCTGTCCCTGAAGGAGATCAAGGAGATAATCCCAAGACGATACTGGATGTTGGTTGGAAAACCCTGGCAGAGGCAGAGCGGCGTGGTCCATATAGCTTTAGCTATCACAAGACTGCAGAAGAAAAGCAAAAGGAGCCTTTTGCACAGATAGCCTCTTTTCTTGCAAAAAAACTCAACAGGCATTGGCGGGCTCAGAAACGGTTTGGCTTGATACTCTTGCATGTAGACAAACAGAAGAGGGACCCCGTTGATATTGAAAAACAACTGAAACCTTTGCTGGACGAACATTTGGTATATGTTGGTTCTGATGAGAAGCTGAGCGTTCTTTTTTTGCCAGAGGCTGGTGTGCAAAAGACTAAATCTCTGGCAAAAAAAATTCATGCCGTTTTGAATTCTGCCAAAGGGAATACCCCTGTCTCACTGGGTTGTTCCTGTTGGCCATATTTAAGTTACAGGAAGTCTGTCACCATTGGTAATTGTCAAAAAGCGCTCAAACACGGTACTTTTTTCGGTGATGGCTCGAATGTATATTTTGACCATGTCAGTCTCAATATAAGCGGAGATTATTATTTTGATCAGGGTGATTACCGTCAGGCCGTCAAAGAGTATCAAATTGGACTGCAGCTTAACCCTGATGATAAAAACCTGATCAACAGCCTTGGTGTTGCACTTTCGGAGATGAACCGGCATCGACAGGCGGTCCTTTGTTTTACAGAAGTATTGAAGAGGCAAGCTGATAACAGTATGGCGCTTATAAATTTAGGATTTGCCAAAAGGATGCTTGGTGATGACCAAATGGCCCTCAATTGTTTTGAGAAGGTTTATCTTGGCAAACAGAAGAAAGAGTTTTTTGGAGCAGCCGATCTTTATCTTCAGCTTGGAACTCTCTACTGCCAATTCAGTCGCCATGACGAAGCATTAGTATTATTAAAAGAATTGGAAAAGCAGGGCACTGGTGTTCAGGAATATTATTTATATAGACTACTTGGTGAGGCATATCTTGAAACTGGAGAGCAGATTGAAGCAATTAAGTCTCTTCAGCGAGCACTGCAGTTGTATCCCAGTGATGCAAAAAGTCTTTCAATGCTTGGTCTGTTATATTTCGAAGAGGGTCAAGGTGAAGATATTGGTTTGAC
>CAMYOP010000265.1 GCA_947260045.1 uncultured Desulfobulbaceae bacterium | reverse complement strand
CTAATCCTATTTAATCATTTTTGACTCCCTATACGTCTATACCTTGCGCAGTTAAATGTTTTGCATTTAACGCGAACATATTTTGTAACCACTTTCCCAGCCAGCGGCGTACTTTGGGTCTGCGTTATAACGAATTATATCTTGGAAAAACAGACGGTCTGCAGTCTCTGGTCTGGTTGATAAGCCACTGTCGCAACCATCCAGGTAGCCGGCAGTATAATTATTGTCTGATGTTGGATTCTTTTTCATCAGGCTCTGGAAATCCTTGGGCGTGGCACATGCTGTCAGTAAAATCAGAAGAGGGCAGATAGAAAAATAGAGAGTTGTCTTGATTAATTTTTGTTTCATTCTGGATGTCTGCATTAGCGTTTCCCCCCTGCTCTTAAAACTTCCTCCTGTGAAGAGGGATCAGGAATCCTGAAAACTGTAATATCTGCATCGTTTATAGTCTGCCCTACTTCACCACGGATGGTAATGTCCTGATCCTTTTTGATTGGCAACCAGCCAAATTCTCCTGCAGGGTCGTTTACTCCCCAGATGCCAAAAAACTCCCCTGTAACTGGACGGCCAAATTTCTCTAGTCGGTGCCTTGCAAAAAGATAGTAGCTGCCAGGTGGTAGAGTGAGTGTATATCTGCCGGACTTGTCAGTTTGCTTACTGATGAATTGCGGACGGAAGGTGTTATAATCTGTCTTGGCAACCACAGTGATTCTTGCAAGCGTTTTACCTGTCTTGGTTTTAACTGTGCCGCTTAATGAAAACGATGGAGTGGTTTTTATTTTTACAGCCGGATAGAAGGTGATGGCTCCTGCCTCAATGGCAGGCTTAGCCACTTGGAGAACATACCGCTCTGCGCTGTTTATACCAGCGAGAAACGGCTTGAAGTTTTTATTTGGGAGCCCTGGATGACTCTTTTGGGCACCAGGGTAATAACCGAGCTGGTAATACCCATATTCTATCTTGACTTCAAAACGGCCTTTTTCATTGACCCATGCGGTCCTCTCTGGAATGCGAAGTATGTCTCTATCTCCAGGATCACTGCCCTGGTCCGTTTTGAAGAAGGCAAGTGTTCCTGTTGTCGCGAGACCTGAAGCATTGTGGATGCTTCCTGTTACGTGGCTATGGGTTTGGCTCCAGGATGGAGTGAAACTTCCATATGTCCCAGTACACAGGAGTGTTATAAGGAGAATAAATGGGAACTGTCTATCAGGTAAGAGTTTGGGCATAATAATAACACGCTAGGTGATTTACTAAAGAGGAATTCCCTTTACTTTATCCAAGCATATAATGGGCTCTTACGCCAAGAAAAATAGCATGTTCCCCTTATTACTTGTCTAAAAAAATAAACATACAAATCATCCTCATGGGAAGCTCATTGATAAAAATTACTGGTGTTTATTTCCAGCGTTTCATCTTTCTCCATAGAGTTGAATTGTCAATCCCAGTAGGCTTCCAGCCTTAGCCTAATTGCCATTCGTTTTATGCAGGGCCTTTTTAATCATTAATTGTTTAATATGAGCAAGAGGCATTATAATGAAATGTGAAAGGGGCCTTTTAGTGGGTGACCCCTTTTCTTTTTCTACTTTATTGCGATCGCCGCAATGTTCTTCAACCGGTAGTGTGCTTAGTCGCTTTCAGGTACAAGGGGCTCAAGGCGCCTTTCACCTGGGACTTGCTTATGGTTTCCTGTCCGGAGTCTGCATCTTTGGTTTTGCCGCTCCAATTCTAGGCATCATCACCATGCAGGAAAAAATCGTGACCGGGTTTATGATGCTTCTTTTTTTCGGTATCGGTCATTGTTTGCCGCTGGTGGTATGCGGTATGTTCAGTTCCCGCACAATGGAACTACTGCACAGCCCTACCGGACAAAGCCTGGTCTCAGGGATGCGAAGACTGGCAGCAGTGGCTATCGCCGCACTTGGAGTATATTTTTTAGTGATTCCCTTTGTCTAGAGTTCCCTATTCAAAAAACTGACCAGACCTTTTTTAAACGAAACTATTGCCGGACTACTTGAAAATATGGCCAGTTACACCTATTGCTTTGCAGACACTGTTTCCGGGGCCATTCCTTTTTCTTTCAGGCCCAGAATTTCTTTTGCCTCTTTGTATCCTTTGGCCTGCCAGGCAGCATACTTCTCCGGACTTATACCTTTTTTCGCGAGCTTTCCGGCTGTTTTTGCTTTGTTAATACCCAGGCTATTCCATTTTATAGCGTCATCTGGAGAAATTCGTTTTTTTCGCCATGTCTTTGCCTTGCTGGCGCTGAATCCAGCTTTTTTCCATGCCGTTGCTTGAATGAGCTCTGGAAAACCATTTGCCATCCAACCGCTGGCCTCGTAATCATTAAATCCGGCTTCTCTCCATTCTGGAGTTACATTTCCCTCTGCCCAGCAAAATGTGGCGCTAAGAATATAGCTCAAGAATAAGAAAATCATTGTTTTTGTCATGGTTCGTCTCCTCTATTTTGAAATATTACCAGTTTAATCTTGAGTGAGAAAGTTTGTCTTAAAACATCGAAATTCAACCAGTGTAAGATCACCGGCTGGATTTTTTTTTATTTATTCTTGATTGACAATTTTCTATTATACTGCGGCTATTTTATGTGGCAGTTCACAATTCTGCCCTATAAGTTTTATCGGTGTCATCATCACTTTGTCACCTACGATTCCGGGTACCATGGGGGTGTCAAAGCGATTGGCATATTCCCGTATGGATCCGTCCGGGGAATAGAGGGCACGTATTTTTGTGTTTGACGGATACGCAATCGTTACCTGCAGGTTGTCAAAGGTGGAAACCTCACTGCTCAATGTACGGTTCTCCTTTTGCCATTTTGCTTTGCCGCCATCCATGATGCTGACATTCTCATAATTACAGAATTTGAGTGTCCAGTATACCCGGGTCACATGATGGGTTTTATTATCGCCATGTTAGAGTACAATATTTGACTCTGGAGGTGCTGCGAACTTTCCCATAATTCGTTTTATCTGATCAAGCGAAAGTACCATATTATCAGTGGTGGGATCAAAGTTGTCTTGCCCCCATTTTTAATATATAAAGCGCCAGGAATATGGCCCTTCTCATATCCCTTTTTACTTACCTCGATGAGACGGATTTGATTCTTTAGTGGCAAGTACCTATTTTGTTTATAGCAAGGATGGTGCCAATTAGACATGTTTGAAAAAGTTGTTTATAAACAGTATGTTATGTCGACCTAGGGAAGGGCTGATATCTCTTTTTGTTTGCAGAATGCAAAAGGTATGGCGTTCTGCAATGATGGGGAGATGTTGCTGGCCTATAAAGTTTTGATTTTGGTGGATGCTTTTTGTCAAAGAGAAGTTCATTGGCAGGAATTAATGGAAATTATTTCCAACGTTTCATCTTCCTCCATAGAGTTGAATTGTCAATCCCCAGCAGGCTTGCAGCCTTGGCCTTATTGCCATTCGTTTTATGCAGAGCCTTTTTAATCATTAATTGTTCTATATCAGCAAGAGGCATTATTGGGATATCGTTGCCCGCAGCGAATTTTTGATTTTGGGTGATTTCATCTGGAAGCGATTTGGGTGACAGAGACTTTCCCTGTTCCATGATGACCGCTCTACTGATACAGTTTTCAAGTTCTCTGACATTTCCAGGCCAGTTATAATGGGAAAGCAGGGTAATGGTATCATTGTCAATGGAGATTACTTTTTTTTCATAATTGTCTACATATTTCCTTAAAAATAAGTAGGCGAGTTCTGGAAT
>CAMYOP010000264.1 GCA_947260045.1 uncultured Desulfobulbaceae bacterium | reverse complement strand
TTATTACATGATTGCAAATCAAATGGACCCTGGGCTTCTGGCAAAGTACACAAGTCAGCCGAGCTGGTTGGTCCGTTTGCACCTTTTTCCTTCTATCTTCAAGATATTGGGGCCTAAAACTATAGAAAAGTATGTGCAGGTTTTTAAGGTTTCTCCAGATGACTTGATTCGAGGTAAGCTCAAGCCGCCTGTCTATAAGCAGGGAGATAATGAAGCCTAAAAACCCTTTGGCTAACTTTCCTCACACCCAATCAGCCCATTGTGAAAGCGGCGTAGCAGCCAACCTTCTTAGTCACCAGGGAATTGACCTTTCCGAGGCCATGGCCTTTGGTTTAGGTGCGGGTCTGTTTTTTGGCTACCTCCCTTTCATCAGAATTAATGGGCTGCCTCTGGTTACTTACCGAACCGTTGCCGGGCATATTCTTAAACGACTTGGGAAAATTCCTGGCATCACCGTGTATCAGAAAAAATTCAGGGACAGTGCTCAGGCAATGGCAGAACTGGATGCAGCCCTTGCTGCCTCCATTCCCGTTGGTTTGCAGACAGGGGTCTACTGGTTGCCATATTTTCCAAGGGCGCTCCGTTTTCACTTTAATGCTCATAACCTTGTTGTGTATGGAAAAGAAGGCAATGACTACTTGATAAGTGATCCGGTTTTTCCAGAGCCTGTTCGCTGTCCAGCAGAAGATTTGGTAAGGGCCAGGTTTGCTTCAGGGGCGCTGGCTCCAAAAGGGAAGATGTATTATCTGACCGAAGTGCCTCAGCATTTGGAGCGTGAACCTTTCATCAGGCAAGGGATTCAAGCAGTCTGCCAAAAAATGTTGGGCAGTCCTTTTCCCCTCATCGGGGTGAAGGGAATTCGCTTTCTGGCAAAGCGGCTTGAGCATTGGCCAAAGCGTTTGGGGAGAGAAAGTGCTGAGCTGCACCTGGGTCATGTGGTCCGCATGCAGGAGGAAATTGGTACGGGCGGGGGTGGGTTCCGTTTTATGTACGCTGCCTTTCTCCAGGAAGCTGCAAAAGAGTTACAGGAGCAATCTCTAGGTGACTGTGCATCTTTGTTGACAGGAGCAGGGGATAAATGGCGACAGTTTGCTGTTATGGCTGCACGTGTCTGTAAGGGGCGGGTTCGTGAGGGTGACACCTACTCTGCCATGGCAGAGCTGCTTCGAGAGTGTGCAGTGCTTGAGGAAAATGTTTTTCAGGAGCTTCAATCTTGGTTGAAAAAGTAGTTGTGAAAACAGATTATCCTTCAACAGGTGTAAAAGAGCAGGGAACAGCTCTTTTGGCAACGTCTCTTCTGATGCAATACAGGAATGCAGAAAGCCCAGCTTTAAATGATTTTAGCCTGCAGGTTCAAAAGGGTGAATTTTTTGGTCTACTTGGGGCAAATGGTGCCGGAAAAACCACTGCTATTTCTATCTTCAGCGGTTTTTTTCCTCCAGTCAGCGGTACTATCTCTATTATGGGGATGGATTTTCAGAGACATCAAAATAAGATCAAGCAAATTTTTGGCCTTGTACCGCAAGATCTTGCCCTGTATGAAAATCTTAGCGCTCGGGAGAATCTTTTGTTTTTTGGCAAACTTTATGGGCTTGGCGGACACAAGCTAGAAGGTGCAGTTGAAAAATGTTTAGCCTTTTCCAGGCTTACTGATCTGGCAGGCCGTCTTGTTTCTACCTATTCAGGGGGGATGAAGCGTCGCCTTAATCTGGCTGCCGGGCTTTTGCATAATCCTCAGGTTCTTTTTCTTGATGAGCCTACTGTTGGCATTGATGCTCAATCCAGGAATCTGATCCATGAGCAACTGATCGAATTACATCGTATGGGCACGACGATACTTTACACCAGTCATTATATGGAAGAGGCCCAGGAATTATGCAGTCGCATCGGTATAATTGACGGGGGGAAAATCATTGAGCAGGGAGAACCAGCTGAGCTCCTCCGTAAAAGTGGTCACAAAAATCTTGAATCCCTCTTTCTTCATCTGACTGGCAAGCAACTTCGCGATGCATGACAGTTCTCAGACAAAAAGCCTGTCTTGATTTGATTATAATCGGAATACCTTTCAATGCTGAATATACTCACAGTAACTGTTAAAGAGCTTTTATTGCTGAAACGGGACAAGGCAGGTTTGCTTGTTCTGTTTATTATGCCAGCTCTTCTGGTGATGGTGATCACGCTTGTCCAGGAAAATGTCATGGAGCTGACAGGTCAGAAAAAGACCAAGATGCTGCTTCTTGATCTCGATACTGGAAGTCTTGGTAGCCTACTGCATAAGCAACTGGAACTTGGGCATATTGAGATTATTGTATGGGATGGGCAGCGTAAGAGTTCCGACCTTCAAGCAGCAATTACCAGAGGTGATTATCAGGCGGGTTTGATAATACCTGCTGGCTCTTATGAGCAATTTCAAAGGGCAGCAGTTCTTTTTCCGAACCAACAAACTGTTGATGATGAGATATTAGCTGCTCAAGTTCCTGTGCAGCTGTACTTTGATCCTGGTATTATGCCTGGTCTTCGTTCAGGTTTGACAGCGCAAGTGCAAGTCTCTCTCCAGACAATTGGCATGGGAGCAAAGATTGAAAATCTGGGGAAGGAGTTGAGTGGCAGATTTGCAGCGCTGGAAGTTCTTACACAGTTTTCAACACCACCGCTCACTGAACTCACAGCTCGCCTCAAGGAGCCTCTTTTGTCATTGGAAAGTCAGCCAGACGACTCTGGGAAAACAGGAAACCGTTCTTATAGTCCAGTCCAGCAAAACGTTCCTGCCTGGGCACTCTTTGGCATGTTTTTTACTGCGATTCCAATTGCTGGTGGGATTTTGCAGGAGCGAAAGTCTGGTATTTGGATTCGTCTGACATCGCTGCCAGTTTCTCACCTCACCTTTTTCTCTGGGAAAGTTCTGGCCTATATTTGTGTTTGTTTTTGTCAGTTTTTACTTATAGGTCTCATTGGTTCCTATATGTTTCCATATTTGGCTCTTCCTGCTTTTACTCTTTCTCAAAATATTGGGGCTGTGTTGCTTGTTATTCTTTTCTCAAGTCTTGCTGCCTGCGGGCTGGGTATTTTTTTAGGGATGGCTTGCAATACTTATGAGCAGGCATCCACCTTGGGGTCGACTCTGGTGGTGGCTGCAGCTGCAATCGGCGGTGTTATGGTTCCTGTGTATGCCATGCCCCATATAATGCAGCGCTTGAGTGTGGTTTCGCCTCTTAATTGGGGTTTGACAGCTTTTCAGGATCTTCTGGTACGAGGGCTTTCTTTTCCCGCAATCTGGGCTGATCTCGGTAAGCTTGCACTCTTTTTTCTTCTGACAATCCTTCTTTCCTGGAAGCTGACTCGAGCACGTTTATAGGACCGTGACAGAGACGCTCCAGGTAAACATATACTATAATTATTTATGAATCCTTTTGAACGAGAACTACTTGAACTGATCTGTAAAACATGCAAAATCCATGATGTTGATATGGACAAAATTGTTCGTGATGATCCACTGATAGGCCCTGACTCTCCACTTGGCATCGACTCACTGGATGCCTTGGAAATCGCCGTGACTGTCCAGCAGGAATATGGCGTGAGAATGGATTCTGAAAATAACAGTCGGATTGTTTTACAGTCTCTGGCAAGCCTGGCACATTATATAAAAGAGAATGAATAAGTTTTTGAAATAATAAAAAATGAAGAATTTGCAGCTAAAGGCCGGGGAACATGTCCTTTAGCACAGAATGGAGGCGTTCAATGACATGAAATGCCTCTTTA
>CAMYOP010000263.1 GCA_947260045.1 uncultured Desulfobulbaceae bacterium | reverse complement strand
AACAGTTTCAAATTGTACAAGTCCTACACCTACTCCTACTGTTAACAACAAAGGAGCAATTCCAGCGATGATGAAAGTACTCATATTAGAGTAAACTCCCCTCTTATCAACAATAATCCATGATCTGAAATGATATATTAAATGGTTCTATATATTATATATTGGAGATTATCGGACTCTTAAGTTTTAAACTGCACCTTTTACAAACATATGATTACAGTTTTGCCACCAAGTGCAGGAATAACGTATAGTGTCTTTTTATCGGAACAGTATTTTATCTGGCTATCGACTTCAACAAGGCTGCCACCTGCCTGCACATCCAGCGTACCTGTATCAAACATAAGCGAGGAATTAAGATCTAGAACACCGCCATTTTCAACCGTAACATTATTACAATTGATATCTAGACTAGCATTATTTGCAACTACACTGCTGCCACTTCCAATGATCAGGTCCCCTGCAATAATTGGAGAAGCGAAAACTATAAATATAATTCCAAGAGCTAGTCCTGTTTTTAGTATACTCATAACCTTAAACACCTTTTTCTACAGCCCTCAATAAATGTACGTTAAGTAACCTCTTAAAACCACAAAGAGTTGTATTCCTCCACAATGTCCTAATGAACTAACTGAGCAGTATCAAGTTGTTTTTCGAGATCATGAACAGTGCGAGTCAGTTCTTCAATCGCTTTTTGCTGCTCTTGAACTACTTTTGTCAGTACAGCCACAACATCCATGGTGGAAATGCTTTTACGGTTTTTAGTTGCCACGAGATCCGGAACATCTTCTGCAATAAATCCTATTGACTCCTCATCAGGAGCGGCCTTATAATTAAACTTAACAGGACGGAGAGAGGCCACCGTCATCATGGCATCTTTCCTACTGAGTGCTTCAATATTGTCTTTTATTTCCCTGCTGCTGCCAAGCTCAAGGTTTCCACTGACAAAAGCATTCCCTTCCACATGAAGTTTTTCAGTGGGTGTTGCAGTTCCAATCCCAACATTCCCACTTGCCAGGATATGAATTGAATTAGTCGGTGCACCAGGTCTTATTCTAAAAGGTAATTTTGAACCGTTTGTAACGTCACGTATGAAAAAATTAGTCTCATTGCCAACCACATCCCACGCCTGGGGATTCCAACCTGAAGAACCATCCTGATCAAGTCGAACAGTTGGTGAGTCACCATCAACAATATGCATTTCAACGACAGGCGTAGAAGTACCAATGCCGACTCTACTTGTAGAGTCGACATACAATGAATGACTACCGGCACCAGCTTCAATTGTGAATGGTCTTCTACCGGCTGTACTGTCCTCAACTGAAAAGTATGAAGCCCCACCGTTTGTAGTGTCATTTATGATAATTCGCCAATCATTTCTTGGAAATGATGCAGAGGTAGAGGTATCATCAAAATGAACTCGCAGATTGTTTTCTTTTAATCTTAAGGTATCAAAACCAAAATTTTCACCACTCACACAGTCGAATCCTACACATTCACTACCTTGCACAATGACATCATCATTAAAAACTTGATCAGCGTATACGGTTGGTACCAGGAAGTTAATAAATCCTTCCAAGGCAATGGTGCCATAATTAAATATCGAATTGATTAATCCGGATTCACCTTCTGTTTGCGGAACTATTGAACCGTTTTGAACAAAAACAGTCCCGGACTCAACAATAGCTCTGCTTTTCGGGCCAAGCCCTTGACGCCCTTCCCGCCTAACCTTTTTCGGTTCTTTTCCTGCACGCACTTCATACGAATACAAGCCATCCTGAGCGTTTACGGGCACTGTCCATGATACTGAACTACCGTCGCTGTTCTCTTCAAAGACCAATAGACCTTCTGGATCAATTATCCGCATATTCATAAAGGTAGCATTTGGAAAGGTAGTAACCGCAGATATGCCACCCTGGCCTATGGAAACATCAATTCCTTTCTGCTTTGAATAAGCAGAACCTGAATATAAAAGGAAAACTGAAATGGTTAAAATTATGATTCTGGATATGTTCAGGTATAGGCAGATATGTTGTTTTAGTTTCACAACACTAGGCTTCATTGTTTCCTCCTTTTCTTAGAAACAATCGTTTTAAAGAAAGGTCTTCTTTTAAAGAGATGAAAATTTATAATACATGGATATGATAAATTATACATGCAATAAAGCAATCGAGTCCAGCAAAACCTATAAAACAATTTTGGCAATATTGATTTTTTTGATATACTTTCCATATATTTAAATTGCTAAAATCATAGTCTATCCCATTGATGGTGGACTGCTACATAATCAGTGCTCCAAGAAATGATCAAGAGTATCAGTAGTATTTTATCTAAGGACAGACTTATAGGTATAGAGTAATCTTTTCTTGGGATGATTCTAAAGTGCAGATGAAACGAAAATTTGGCGGATCACAACTTTTCAAGATTAAGATGAGTAATTAATACGTTAAGTGATTTACTCATTTTATGTGCGGCCAAATGCTCTTCCGATTCAAACGATTGTCAGCAGGAGATAGCTGGTTATGACAACACGTCTTTGTTCAGATACTCGAGCCATATTTATTAACATCATCACCACACTCTTTTTATTGTGTTTTGTTTCTCTTGCCCATGCTGATATCGTATCCCCGACCTTTTCGTTATCATTTACACCAAACGAAATAGGACCTGGTAGCACTTCTAAACTCAGGTATGACATTGTAAACATTGATACAAACCCTGCACCTCTAGATTTTACAGACACATTGCCTGCAGGTTTAACAATAGCAACGCCATCTTCTGCTCAATCGACCTGTAACGGAAAGACCGGCACTCTGAGTACCCCAGGTGGCGGTGGAGTTATAAAACTTACTAATGGTGAAATCGGCGGATCTTCAAGCTGTACGATCACTGTGAATGTCACAGCCAGCGTACCTGCAGTCTATACGCTTCGAGGGGAAGACTTGACTGTGGCTGAGACCCTCCCAGGCATCAACAAAGACTTTTCACCCTCATCTGTTGCACTTGGTGGCAGATCCACCTTGACTTTTACTTTGGGAAACCTTGATTTCGGTAACCTCTCCAAATCAATCAGCTTCATTGACAATCTTCCTCAAGGGATGGTTATTGCAAATCCACCAAATGCCTTAACTACCTGTACAAATGGCCAGCTTATAGCAGTTCCTGAATCCAACCTGATATCTTTTAACGTTAATTATTTCTACTTAACATTACCAACCTGCACAGTGTCAGTTGATGTCGTTGCAAGCAAAATTGGTGAAATTATAAACACATCTGAGAACTTAGTTTACACTATTAATTTTGCCTCCACATTTGTTGGTTTCGCTACCAGTACTCTTGATGTAACAACAACACCACTCGCCTTGACAAAGGCTTTTATTAATGATCCCGTTGCTCCAGGCAGTACAGTCAACCTTGAATTTACCATCAGTAACTTCAACAGATCCTTTTCAGCAACAGGAATCACATTTACTGACGATCTTGATACCACCCTTTCCGGACTTGTTGCAGGAGGATCAATACCCACAAATCCATGTGGGAATGGCTCAGCGATCACAGGCACCGATTTGATTACCCTTAATGGTGGTAATCTTCCACCTGGTGGATCATGTACCTTTTCTGTTCCCTTGCAAGTACCAGCAGGTGTTGCTCCTGGCATATACACAAACACAACCGGTGCTGTCAGCGGAACTGTTGATGGTCAAGGTGTAGTTGGCAATATGGCCAGTGATGATTTATTTATTCAACAGGTCCCGATTTTCACG
>CAMYOP010000262.1 GCA_947260045.1 uncultured Desulfobulbaceae bacterium | reverse complement strand
GATCACTAAGACCTACTTTCGTACCTGCTCGAGATGTCTCTCTCGCAGTCAAGCTCCCTTATGCCTTTACACTCTACGGCTGGTTTCCAATCAGCCTGAAGATAAAATACGCTACTCAATCAAATTCCAAATTGGATTAATGGTTCAGGGTACATAAGCCAGGGAGGGATCATTACTGGATCATTAACATGCTGCAGAAGAATGAAGGATTTGTCCCCTAATGTGTCCACCCGCTGGTAAGCTCTCTTGGTTTTCCTGTCCAATACGAGAAACATAATGTCCCTACCCTCGGCCGTACTCATGTGTTTTGCATATACATCGTTCGTAATGCGAAATTCCTTGAAATTCGTTTTTTCCCCAAAGAAAAACTTCTGCTCGCCAACAATCTTTTCATTCAATAACTCAGCTGTTGAAAAATCGGGTATAGGAAAGGATGCGAGACGCTTAGTCTGGAGTTTTATCAGCTCCTTCGAAAAATGTTCTAATCGAATTTTGCTCTTCTCTTTTTCAGCCACTAATGCAGTTATAAACGAGTCAGGAAATGCGCTTTTGGTTTTTTCGCTGATCGGAAAGGTCAACTCTCTGAAATAACGGATGCGTAAAGAAAGATCCTGGATGAAGTGCTGCTCGTCAGGTGTACCTACTTGTAAGCTGTTCAGCTGCCGCAAAAGTTTCCTGGCATTTTTGGGTTCAAATGGGTCAAAACGCCTGAATCCTAACACAGTCAAAGGAGGGTACTGCCCGTTCAGATAAGTACGGTACTCGTCACTTAAAGCTTTTTCCATCCCTAGATACGATTGGGTAATATTAGACTCTGTAATGTTAGGGTCGAGGAGTTCAAGCCTGGTCAGCCTCTGTGTGATATCCAGTGCATGCAGTCTCGCTCCGTGCCAAGTTGGATGGAGGGCATCGTAGGTAGAAAATTCTTTCGGGAAAACACCTTCGTAATCAACATACTCTGTAGCATCTGCGAAAATTTTTTTTAATTTTTTTCGATAGGTAACAACATCGTCCGGGTATGATTTATAGATGGATTTTTGCCAATGAACAGGTACGTTGAAGGCGAGGAGAGGGATTTCGTATTCCTTGGCAATTCTAACCAAGTCTTGCAGGTCATCTAAATGTTTTTCTCGGCCTGAAGCATAAAGGTGCCACTGAAAAAGATTGCGATCATACCCTTCAGGAAATTTCCAGAACTGGTTTTCGTCAACCTGCAGAAAAAGAATATTGCCGAACTGGAACTGTTTTCTAAGGAAACGTACTAGGATGTTTTCCAGAGGTTTTCTGATCTTGCTTCTATGTCGGTAAGATTTCAAGATGGTTGAAGCTAAGGTGTTTCCATATATGTTCAAGTCATAGTTTCTTGCCCAAAACCCTAGGGTAAGTTGGGTGAAAACATGTTTTTTGAAAAAAGATCGAGCGGAATGTGATTGCAGAGACAACCGCATTCTGTCTGAAAATGATATATAGGCTACACCTAAGATAAGAAAATCGGGTTTGTATGCAAGGCTCATTAACATTCTCTGCAGCATGTCGGGTGAAAAAATGCCACCATCTGCCATGTCCAGCACCTCATACGTGTCCGGTTCGAGTTCGTTGAGTAAATTTTGAAGGTGGTTCGCAACCAAACCACCTGTTTTGGCGTGGGAGTTGGATATGTATACAATCCTTTTCTTGGTTTTAGGTGGGATTTGCCCTCTGCCATCTGATGATTTATAGTTAACTATTGCCCAGTTATCTCCGGCTTTTTTCATTTCATCTGTGTGGATCTGTTCGAACTTGCCTCCTGTGAAAAATTCAAAGAGGAAAACCAGGCAGATTATTCCTGCAAAGGATATCCCCCTCAAAGTAGCGTGGAATCGGTTTCTTTTTCCGTATTGCTCAGTTTCTGGCATTGTTTCGTGTTTTAAAATTGAAAATATATGAATTGAGAAATTTCAATTGAAGTAAAAATAGCAACAACAGCCAGGGACACTATTACTGTTGATTCCAACCAGCCTGATCCACCTGGCCAACGTTTTCCTGCGTTTGGGATGAAAAAAGTACCAAGTGATACAAATGTGATGAACAGGATGTCTGGTGTAGATAGTTGCCCAAAAGTGATCCCGTTTAAGCCAATCATACTTTTCCAAATTGCCATGAACTGAGAGAAGTCATTTATACGAAAGGGTACCCAAAGGAATTGCACGCAGAGAAAAGTGATAAGTATGGCAAGGGGGGGATAAATTGTTACTCGGGTAAAAAATGCTTGTTTTACTCTGTATAGCGCAAGCAGTACTCCATGAGCAAAGCCCCAAATGATAAAACCGGAACCTGCACCATGCCATAGGCCTATCAAAATAAACGTCAAAAGGATATTTAATGTCGTACGCGTCAAGCTACAGCGGGACCCACCAAGGGGGATGTATAGATAATCTCGAAACCAACTGGACAGCGTCATGTGCCATCTCCGCCAGAAGTCCTGTATTGTGGCAGCCTGATACGGTGAATTGAAATTTTCAGATAGTTTTATTCCAAGAATGAGAGAGATACCTATTGCCATGTGGGAATATGCAGCAAAGTCAAAATATATCTGCATCCCAAAACTGATTGCCAGTGACCAGCCGAGGATAAAATCGTACGAACCGTTGTACGATGACAAGCGGTCAACTATAAGGCCGCAGCTGTCGGCAATAAAAAGTTTTTGTATGAGACCGAGGCAGATTCTGTCGAGCCCTGCTGACCATTGTGGACGGCTTTTTCTGCTGGCAAAAGATGCAATTTGCGGTGCCAGATGGCTATATCGTTCAATCGGTCCAGCAATAAGTTGAGGCAGGTACCCAACATAATTACAAAAACTGATCAGGTTTCGTTCCGGAGATATTTCTTTTCTGTACACATCGATTGAGTAGGACATTGACTGAAAGGTGTAAAAGCTTATGCCTGGGGGAAGGTAAAAGCCGAGAAAGAAATTTTCAGAAATGGGTTGGAGCCCGAATAATGAAAGTACAGGGGTCAGGGTAGGAGCTGCCCACCCACCGTATTTGAAAAAGCATAACAAGCCAAGATTTATACTGATACTTATGAGCAGCCAAGCTCGCCTTACAGTTTTTCGGGTGTGGGCATTAATTTTAAGCGCGGCTGTATAGTCTACCAGAGATGACGTGAGTAGGATCAGGACAAAAATAGGCTCCCCACCGGAATAAAAAAAGTATGAAAAGACCAATAACAGCAGTGTTCTGGCAGTGCCTTTAGGAGCAAGACTGGTGCAGATTAAGAAAAAAGGAAGAAAAATGAAAAGGAAGCCAACAGAGTGAAAGAGCATGTAATCCTTTTATAATAATAAACCCGACTGTATTATTACAGGCCAGAGCCTGTACCTGAAAGATGAGATAATTGTTTTGTCATTTCTTGTTGGACTGCGAACGGTCTAAATATTTATCATAATTCCCCCTTTTCATCAAAAAAATTCTAAGAGGAGTTTATGAGAAGAATTCGGAGGCGACCCAATCTCCCACACAGTCGCCCGTGCAGTACCATCGGCGCAGGAGAGCGTTCCGGTGTCAGATGTGATTTGAGCCGGGTAAAGATGCGAGGCAGAAACTCTGTTGCTATCCAGCAGTATGCTGCGGAGTTGATAACGAAGCAGGTTGGTCCGGATCGGATTCCAGCTGTTGTCGAATAACTTCCGTGTTCCGTAATAGGAAAGGGGTGGAACCACTGCGCTTTGGTTTCTCTATGTGTTTTTGTGAGTAAGCAATACGCAAAAAAAAACCCCTTCAACATAAGCTGAAGG
>CAMYOP010000261.1 GCA_947260045.1 uncultured Desulfobulbaceae bacterium | reverse complement strand
ATTGTCCCCATTAAAAGTGAAATCGCTGAACTTGACCAGCAACAGTTAAGTGATGACGGTTCACTCAGGGTCACTTTCCCCAAGGTGAACCTGCGAGAAATTTCTACCACAGTCAATGTTGAACCTGGAAATCTTGTGGTTCTTGGTGGTCTTATTATGGAACGTGACCTTGAAGGGGAACAAGGGGTACCGGTGTTAGGAAGTATCCCTGGTTTTGGCCGTTTGTTTAAAGAAAAAATTACAGATAAACAACGGGTTGAGCTTGTCATAATATTACGCTTGGAAGTGCTGGACTGATGAGTAAATTATTAAATGTCATCAACCGCTTGGAAAAAATCGCCAATGAGGATGAAGAGGAACAAATAGTTTCTGATTTTCCTTTTCAACATGTTGAAAAAAGATCCAATTTTCCATTGATGCGTATTTTGATCTTCAGCGGATCAATCATTTTACTGGGAGTTGTAGTTTTAGGTATAATTGCCTGGTGGCAGGACTGGTTCCTTTTGCGTCAAAACGCAGTTGTTGAAGATACCGTAGTGCTCAATGAAGTAGAACGAAAAATTCAAGTCGATCTGCCAATTGATCCAGACTTTCCTGTGTCGCCAGCAGAGCCAGTTGATGAGGGTGAGCCGTTTCTCTCTGATCAGAGTAAGGAAATCACCAGTATAGTACCAACAGCTTCATCTCCAGAGAGTCTTCCCTCTACTGTCTCCTCTTTTGAGATAGATCCTCCGCCTGTTAAGGAAGAAGAACAAGCATTGGAAAAAATAGTGGAAACTGTAAGTGTCACAAAGCAAGAGAAGGTTACCAGGCAACCAGCTTCTTTTCTTCCTCCTGAAAAAAAACGCACGGAGCTCACCGCACCACTCGTGCAAAAGCCTGTAGCTGAAGAGCCTCAAAAGTTAGTGATTCCGGTAGTACTACCATTTAAACCTGTTGAAAAAAACAACAGGGAGCCAAAAGTGCTTTTTACAGAGGAGAAAATTTTTGACGGCAACGCTGAAAAAGAGCGGCAACGGGTGAGGCTACGGCGCTGGCTTCTTCAGGCAGAAAAGAGTCGGAAATCTGGAAATATTGAAGGGGCAATTATTCTGTATCGTAAGGTTTGGGAAGATTCGCAAAATCCAGCTGTAGCAAATAATTTGGCAGCAGCCTTACTTCAGCAGAATCAGAATCGCCATGCTTATGATATTTTGCAAAAAGCGCTTCAGATAACACCCAATGATAAGGAACTCCTAAATAATTTTAAGTTGGCAAAAGAGAATTTATTCAAATGAAATTCTTTCCTATCGTTCCATTGTGTGTATCTACTACTTTAAAGGATTGTTCAACTGTTCGTTACTTTGGCAGTAAAGGGGGGTTTACTCTGTTTGAGCTGCTTTTGGTCATCACTATCTTTGGAATTATAGTCAGCATAGGTGTTACAGCCTGGTTTTCCATGCGCACTTCGCAACAGATCTCCTCGACTGTGACTTTTTTAAAAACAGCCTCCAAGTGCATGGAAAATTATGTTATTCATTCCCGCAAAATTACTCCTCAGTCATACTTTCTTTCTAATTGTTCACGACTTGACCCTTGGGGAAATGCTATAATGTACCAAAATAGTGGTGATGATCAAAACGTTGCTAGTGCTGCCACTAAGATTTTCAGGGACGAAAACGGTGATCACCCTGATACCGTTTGGATCATGACCAGTTTTGGTCCGGATGGCATTCAAGATATGGTATCTACTGCTGCTCTCTGGGACTGTTCTTCCGGAGATGATCTCTGTCAAACATTAACCCGCAATACCCTAATCTATGCAATTTCACAATAAAAGCGGTTTTACCCTGATAGAACTTTCCATAGTTCTTGTTATACTTGGACTGATTGTGGGAACACTTGCTCCTCTTTTTGTCTCCTTATCAAAACGTAATAAACTTTCTGACGGTCGTCAGATAGTCTCAACAGCGAGAGATGAAATAAAAGGAGATATTATTCGTTCCCGCATGGTTCCAGCCAATACGAATAATATCGGCCATACGGTTGATCCCTGGCAAAATAATCTGGTCTATATCCCTGCCCCAAATCTGTCTGGTCAGGACTTATGCACCTGGCTGGCAGGAGGTGTCAACCAGACGGGTCTTGCCGTTTGCATTGATGGTGATTGTACTGCCGGCAAGAAAACAAATGTTGCCTTTATCATTGCTTCCATTGGTGCAAATTTTAACCGTCAGATGCAAGTACCGGTGAATCTGGATGGGGACGGCACTGATAATGAGGTGCGTCTCTATTCCTATGGAACGGAAATTGATCAGTATACAGTTGCTCCTGATCCAAACAGGCCAACCGATCAATTTGATGATATCGTTGAATATGTAACTGCAGATGAACTGGTGCAACTCTTTAACTGCAGTATAAGTGTCAGCAATGAAAGTGGCCAGACTGGTTGTAATGGTGGAGCAGCAGTACTTGATGGCGTAAGGCTGGGTGTCCTTGAGTTTAATCAGCTCATGGGAATTGGCTCAACTGTTGATAATTGCGTGACAATTGATAACTCCTGTACGGTTTCGTATAATGCGGCACAGCTTGCTGATACTGATCAGGACGGTGAGGTTCGTATTACCTCAACGCCGCCAGCATGCACTCTCGCTGATTTATGATCATATAATTACACTTTCTATTACAATTAATTACCATATTGAAATCTGACATAGTTACTTTGATTTATAGGTTAAGCTTTAGCCTGCAAGATTTATTATAAACTACGATTTGAGGGCTTAGGGGATTTTTGCTCTATAGTACCGTATTCTACTGTTTAAATGTATTTTTATGGGGGCGAGCATTGAGGTTAAATATTTATTAACTGCTGTTTGGGTTGATACTGGCACAGAACGTGCAAAATAAGTGACCGTAGATAATGGTGACGTAAAAAGCCAAACCCATTGCAAGGTGGGGACGGAAAGCCACGGGTCCTTCTGGGACAGCCGGGTTGCTCGCAATTGGGCCTGAAAAGGATTTCGGGTGTACTGTTTCCAGGAGGAGGTTTGATAAATGAAGATATTGAGAAATAATAAAGGTTTTACTCTGATTGAAATGGCAATTGTGCTTGTCATAATTGGTCTGATTCTCGGTGCTGTCATTAAAGGTAAAGATGTATTGAACAGCGCCAAGCAGAAGAAGTTTTATACAACTTCTGTTAAATCATGGGAGTTGGCCGCTGCAACCTATTTTGACCGTACAGGTAATTTATTAGGTGATGGTACGGCAAATGGTGGTACCCAGGCAACAAGAAATGGGCAGTTTGATAATGTTCTTGGTAATAATTTTGATGCAGGCGGCGGTATTGATGCTCGTTTGCAAGCGGTTGGGCTAGAGGTTCCAGTGAGTAATACAGATGAGAGTGGTGAGTATTCCTTTACAGGTGTCTATAGTGGCTCTCAGGTTGTAAGGCTTAATCTCTATTATTTATACAGCCATACGGATTTACGTTATAGAAATGCCCTCTATTTCACAAGAATGCCTACAGACCTAGCCATAGCACTTGACACAATGGTTGATGGAGAGGCTGATCCAACTAAAGGTAATTTCAGACAATATCCTGATAATATAGGAGCGACTTGGCCAGATGCAACAGCAGCGCCAGGGTATGTCAACGCAGCGTATACAATTAATATTCCATAGTAACTAAGTAGCAGTACAAAAGGCAAAAAAAGCCCCTATTGATCAAATGATCAATAGGGGCTTTTTACTATCTGGTACGCCAGCAAGGATTCGAACCTTGGACCAAGAGATTAAGAGT
>CAMYOP010000260.1 GCA_947260045.1 uncultured Desulfobulbaceae bacterium | reverse complement strand
ATGGTACAGAGGCAATTGAGATCTTTAACCAACAACGCAAAAATAATACGCCAGTGGATGTTATTATAATGGATTTAACCATACCAGGAGGCATAGGTGGCAAAGAAGCTATTGGGAAAATCTTAAAAATTGATCCTGAAGTCGTTTGTATTGTCGCAAGTGGCTATTCCAATGATCCTGTCATGGCTAATTACAGGCAACATGGTTTCAAGGCAGCAATTGCCAAACCATTTACCATGTCAGATCTGGATCGTACCCTGACCGAAGTTTTATCCTGAAATTTTGTTCCACGTTTCCACCTGTCCATAGAAATTTTCTAAACTGACAGCCACTCAATGCACCCCTTTCAGTGAGAGGGCAATCCGTTTTCGCTGGATGTCAATTTCAAGAACCCGCACCATCACCTGCTGACGGACTGTAACAATCTCTGCAGGATCCTTGACATAACGATCAGCCAGTTGGCTGACATGGACAAGACCATCCTGATGGACACCTATATCAACAAACGCTCCAAACTTGGTAACATTGGTGACAATACCAGGAAGCTTCATTCCTTCCTGCAAATCATCAAGCCTATTTACTCCTTCAGCAAAGGCAAACACTGCAAACTCAGCCCGAGGGTCTCGGCCAGGCTTGGCCAGTTCTTTTAATATGTCACTCAGGGTAGGAAGACCAACAGACGGTGAAAGGTATTGGTCTATCTTTATCTGTTTCCTGATATTTTCTTGCTGCATCAAATCATGGACGCTGCAACCTGAATCTTTGGCCATCTGCTCTACGATTGCATACTGTTCGGGATGAACACCACTGCAATCAAGAGGGTTTTTTCCACCCTGTATGCGAAGAAAACCAGCGCATTGTTCATAGGCCTTGGCACCTAAACGCGGTACCTTTAAAAGCTGGCGACGGCTTTGAAACGGACCGTTCTCGTTTCTATAATCAACAATGTTTTTTGCAAGGGTGGGGCCAAGGCCGGAAACATAGGTAAGCAGTTCCATACTTGCAGTATTCACTTCCACGCCCACCCTGTTCACACAACTCTCCACAACATCTTCCAAACTCTTTTTAAGAGCCGCCTGATTAACATCATGCTGATACTGACCAACACCAATAACTTTAGGATCCAGCTTGACCAGTTCAGCCAAAGGGTCCTGAATACGCCTGCCAATGGATACAGCTCCGCGTACAGTAAGATCAAGATCGGGAAATTCAACTCTTGCCACTTTTGAAGCGGAATAAATAGAAGCCCCACTCTCATCCACCATGGTTATGATCGTTTCCTGGGATAATTGCAAGGCACGGACAAATGCTTCTGTCTCACGCCCTGCAGTTCCGTTGCCAATGGCAATGGCCTCTATCTTGTATTTTTTACAGAGAGCAACAACTATTGTGCCAGCCTCTTTCTTCTTATGCTCTGAAAGAGTGGGATAGATAGTGGTGAAATGGAGTAATTTCCCCTGTCCATCCAAACAGACCAGTTTGGCTCCAGTTCGAAATCCTGGATCAAGGGCCAACACTCTTTTCTGACCCAAAGGAGGAGCAAGCAAGAGCTCTTTTAAATTATCTACAAAAACCTGGATCGCTTCCTGATCCGCACCTTCCTTCAAAGTGGCTCGCAGTTCATTTTCAAGGGAGGGAGCGAGTAACCTCTTGTAAGAATCTGTTAACGCCAGGACAAGCTGTTCTCCAGGCTTTGTTTTTTCCCGAAGATAATGGCGCTGCAGCATGGCAAAAGCTCTCTCTTCTAAAGGCCGGACTGACAGGCTTAACACCTTTTCATTTTCACCCCGAAACATTGCCAGCAATCGGTGACTCGGTACTTTTGCAGCTGTTTCCTGCCAGTCAAAATAATCCCGAAACTTTGCTCCTTTTTCAGCATTTTTCTTCACCACAGACGAGGTGATTTGAGCCTCTTGGGAGTATAAGCTGCGTAACATAGCCCGAGTGTCTGCCTCTTCACTGATCCATTCTGCCATAATATCTCTGGCACCAGCAAATGCCTCTTCTCTTGTGTATACTTCCTTGGCTGGATCTATAAAGCTTTCTACCTGAATCGCTCTATTTTCCATGGAGAAAAGAGCTGCTGCAAGGGGCTCCAGACCTCTCTCCCTAGCTATAAGACTTCTAGTTCTTCGCTTGGGACGATATGGCAAATATATGTCTTCAAGGGCTGTCAAGGATGAGGTCGCCAGAAGTTCCCTTTTCAGCTCAGGCTTCAGCAAATCGCGCTTGAGCAGTGAGCTTAGCATCGTTTCCCGTCGTTTATCGAGCTCTGCTAATTGACCAAGTCGATCCCGAATGGCTGTAATCTGAATTTCATCAAGGAGGCCTGTTGCCTCTTTTCGGTATCTGGAAATAAACGGAATGCTTGCACCGTCATCGAGCAGCGTTGCTGTGGCAAGCGCTTGCCCTGTTTTAATGTTTAACTCTTTTGCAACGGTAATCAAATGTTGGTTCATTTGTATCTAAACCTTAGGGTGGAGGATATAAGAGCACTACTCTTGGCAACGTATAATATATTCAAGAGAAACAGTTTAAGAGTACGAATTTTAATTGGCACCCCCATGGAGAATATTTTTCTCTGAACAGACAGCGAAAAATTTAAAAAGCGTCAAATCGTACCATACAGTATATTAGTCTGATTCTTTGGTCTAAAAAATAATAAAACAGGTAACCTAGAGAGTTGCAAAATAATTGTCATACTATGGATATTCTTCGCAGCAACAAAAAAGAATACGATACACCTTTCGCCATAGCGTTTCCCTGGTTGCTTCTGCTCAGGTGGAGCTCGGTAGCATGTCAGATACTCCTTTTTACAATTGTACACCTCCTCTTTAAACTGCAAATTCCTAATCTGCTGGTGAGTGCAATCATACTGTTCCAGGTTGCCTCCAACGTTTATTTCACACGGCTCAAAAAAACACGAACTCAAAGTGAAAAACTCTTTGTTCTGGTAATTGTACTCGACATCGTTTTACTCACTATCCTCCTGTATAATACAGGTGGCCCCATGAACCCCTTCACCTTCCTCTATCTGGTACATATCGTACTGGGGAGTCTGCTGGTACGGTCCAATTGGTCATGGGCACTGATGATTTTCACGCTGCTCTGTTATGCCTTTCTATTTCTCCCTATCAGTTCAATCTTCTCCGAACTTAGTATGATATTTGGCCCCATATTCAATTCAAAACCTGTACAACAATCGTGTCCAAGTGAAACAAGTGCTCATAACGGTGATGTAACCCTCCACCTGCAAGGTATGTGGTTTGCCTTTGCTGTCACCTCCTTTTTTATCGTTTTTTTTACTCGTCGTATACAACAGGCACTAGAACAACATGAAATACTCCTAGAAGAGCTGGAGAACAAAAAAATTGATAACGAAAAATTAGCCTCTTTAACAACGCTTGCAGCAGGAGCTGCCCATGAATTTTCAACCCCCCTGTCCACCATTGCAGTTGTTTCAAAAGAAATGCTCCATACACTCGAAGCAGGTGGCGATAATGGCGAACTCCTGGAAGATGCCCGCCTGATCAGGGATCAAGTTGATAAATGCAAGTCCATTCTTTTTGATATGTCAGCTGAAGCAGGCGAATATATGGGCGAACCGTTTGAAACCCTGAGCATTGATGAACTCCTGGAAAAAACATTGTCAGAACATGGAAATAAGAAGAACGTTGAAATTACCTCTCAAGACTCTGTAAGAAAAACAATCATCACCGTTCCGCCTAGGACTCTGCAAAGAACCCTCAAAGAATTATTACAAAACGCAAGTGACGCATCATCTCAGAACATGCCGGTCCATATGCATTGCAGTATTGATAAAAACTTTTTATATTTTTTAGTAAGTGATCAC
>CAMYOP010000259.1 GCA_947260045.1 uncultured Desulfobulbaceae bacterium | reverse complement strand
GTCTTGCCAAGGGGATGGAGGCCTGAACCCAGAAATAATCGGTTGCCACCAGAGTTGCGATTTTTGCCTGCCGCTCTACAAGCTGGCCTACCTCGACAGATTTACCAAGTACTAAAGCATCAAAGGGTGCTGTTATGGTAGTACGCTTTTCAGCGAGCTGAGCAGCCTCAAGCCTGCTTTGGGCAGCGTCTACTTCGGCATGAATGGCTTTAAGTTGTGGCTCTCGCAGGGCCAGGCTCATGTTTGTCTGCATATCAGACAGCTCTCCCTGGAGCAACTGCCATTCCTGCTTAGCAATTATCTGTTGGCCTTTTTCCAGATCAAGTCTGGATTTGATCAGCTCAAGCTCTGCAACACGCTCTTTCACCTTTAAGGTATGATCTGTTGGGTCAACCTGTACGATAACATCATTTTCAGAAATTATACCGCCAGGAATAAGCTCACTGTTCACCTCTAATATCTTTCCTTGCACTTCAGCAGTGATATCGACCTTCCTGGCTGGAATAACGGTCCCATACGTTTCAAGGATTATTTGCTCAGTCCTGGGAAGAAGAGAAACGGTTTTGACAAGAGGGACAGGCTTTTCCAATCTCTTTTTTGTTGCTTTGGGACGATTCTTATAGAGACCGACCGATACACCAACGGCCAGGATGATGACAAGAATCGACAGGAAATATTTCATGAAAACCTCAAACAGATAATTCAGTTATTTGCTTCGAGCTTGGGGTTTGCAGCAAATTCGCTGCGAATTGTTCCCCCCAATGCTCTATATAAAAAAATTCGATTTACTAAAAGTTCATATGTCTGAAACAATATATCACGCTCAAGTCTTTGATAGCTCTGTAATGCCGTAATCACTGGGAGGTAATCACTTAAGCCCTGACTGTATCTTCTGCGGCTTTCGAGAAGTGTTGCCTCGGAAAAGGAAAATTGGTCCCTCAGGGCTTTTATATGTTGTGCTAGCTCTCTTTCCTGGGAGAGTCCATTTTCTACTTCAGCAATACCAACCAGATATGCCTGGGTATATGCTGCAAGCAATTCATTGACTTCAGCTTTTCGTTTTTCAACTTCAGCTTTTCGTTTCCCCCAATCAAAGACAGTGGCGACCGCTTCGGCCAATACTGAAAAGAATAGTGTACCTTGACCAAGACTCTCTCCTTGAAGACCACTGCTAGCTCCTAGCCTAAGCCGCGGCAGACGATCAGCAACCGCTTCAGCCACTTTATAATCTGCTGCGATCAATTCCTGATGTTTCTGGCTTAAATCTGGCCTGTTTAACAACAGATCTGCAGGAACACCTGTTGAGGGAAGTGGGGGTAATTCTGGCAACAGGGCTGGTAGTGGAAATTCATTTTGACCTGGGGCTTGGCCAAGGAGCACCGAAAGACGATTCTGCAAGGAGGCCATACGTGCTCTAACAAGAGGAATTTGGGCATTAATTGAGGCAAGTTGCTGGCGTTGCTGGTAAACATCAACGATGGAGGCTGAACCATTGGCAAAACGAAGTTTAATAAGGGAGAGAAAAGTTGTTCCTGTTGCAACCTGTTTTTTAAGAAGTTGCAATTGCAGGTTTTGTTCCACCAGGTGAAAATAGGTATCTGCAACCTGGGTGCTTAAAAGAAAAGCAATCGCCTCAGCTTCACTTGCAGCAGCCATGAGCTCAAAACCAACAGAGGATTGAGCCGCCGATAACCTGTTCCAGAGATCTATCTCCCAGGAAACATTGAGCCGTACTGAAATACTTTCTTCACTTGTTCCACTGTCATCTCTTCTGCCACTTCCAGCAAGTACACCTTCAACCAGAGGGTAAAGCGATGCATCTTCCTGCACGACCTCAGCCCTCGCCTGATCCAGCCTGGCAAGAACCTCTTTTAAACTGAAATTTGTTTGTAAAGCCTGGGAAACAAGAGAATTTAAAGATGTATCATTAAAATCCTCCCACCAGGAGCTGGTCTGTTTCAACGAATCCTCTTTTAACGCATTGGTGTACGCTGAAGGAGGATCAACAAGTGGTTTCACCTCTGTCTGGACAGTATAACGGCAGGATGAAAGGAGAAAAAGTGAGAGTATACAGAGGATTAAGGCTGCTTGCAGCTGATTTACAGCGAAAAACATCTTTTTGTTCTGCTGTAACTTGTACAAATATTACTCCTTGAAAAAGGATATATTTCTTACTTATCGAATAATAATATTAGCCTGATGTAAGATATCGTCTGGTATTTTCATATCAATTTTTTTCGCTGTTCTCAAGTTAATCCCAAGAAAATGTTCGGCGTTTTCCACGGGGATATCTGCAGCAGGAACGCCCATTAATATTTTTGCGGCCATTCGCCCTGCCTGTTTACCAATAGCTTCAGGACGTGCGGTGAAGCCAACAACGACACCATTACTCACAGAAGTAGTTGAACCAACAGGCAGCTTACGTTTAGAGGCAGCAGTAATTACTTTTTGGACATTAGACACAATAAGATGAGATTGTGTTACCCATACAGCATCTACAGTAGCTGGAATTGTGGAGAGTTCATAAAGCAGTTCCTGCTCGTTGTTTATTTTAGCAAGTACCAGGGAAATGTTTCGATCCTTTGCAATTTTTTTCAAATCATCAACAGATTTGATCGCAGCCTTGTCTGTATGGTGAAATGGAATCCAGAGTGTCTTGACATGAGGCGCTGCATGCAGCAGCCATTCAACTGCTTTTTGGGTGGCACCCCGTACTTTGACTCCAGTAATGTTGCCACCTGGTTTCATATTAGAACGCACTATTCCCTGCTCTTTTGGAGAAAAAACTGGACCAAACACTATTGGGATTGAAGACTCAGCTAAAACCTTTTTGGCGATCTTGGTCACTGGCGTTGTAAGGGTATAAACAAGATCCACCTTTCTTTTTTTAAATTCAAGTACGCGCGGTTTAATTTCCTGAATATTTTTGAGTGCTCCTCCATAGAGAAAGGTGAGATGTTTATCTTTAAAAAAATTATGCTCAACAAGTTCCTTTTGACAGCTTCTAACCACCTTGTCCAGGTTTGGGTTCATATTTATAATTCCAACTACATAATTTTGTTTTACTATTTTTTCCTCAGTACAGCTGCCAAGGGACAGACTCAAAACCAAAACTACCAGGAAAACTGTACTCCACTTCACTTTGCATAAAAATATCGTACTGCTCATAAAAACCACTCTATAACTGTCTGAATCCCCTGAAATTAACGTCTCGTTTGGTATACAAGTCCATGATTTGTGCTTTCATCACATTCTTTTTATTTTCAAAATAATTTTCCGTTAACTGTACATTTGCTGCGGCCAACTCTTTATATAGTTCATCATCACTCAAGTCTGTAAAATTTACGGCAAACAAATCTGAATTTAAATGTTTGTTTGTGTAAAAGTCATCAACGTCTTGAATGAGTCCCTGCTCAATTGCGTGGTAATAAAGGGGCGAACCTGGATAGGGCGTAACAGGTCTGATGGTTCTCATCTGAGCACCATCATCATGCTTGATCAGGAAATCAACAGCAGCCTTCAAGGTCTCCTTATTGTCTCCGATATGGCCAAATAACATGTTTAAACCTGGGCTGATACCTTCCTGCAAGGTTGCCTCTATTCCTCGATCAATCTGTTTGGTAGTCAGAGCTTTGTTCATCTGGCGTAACACTTCATCATCAAAAGCTTCAATACCATAGTTAATAAAAACGCAGCCAGCCTCCCTCATAATTTTTAAGACATCGGATGTCGCATAGTTCAGCCGACCATTACAATCCCACTTGATATTGAGTTTCTTTTGAATAAAGAGTTCACAAATCTCTACAGTGCGTAGTTTGGACGACATAAGCAATTCGTCGGCAAAGGCAATATAAGAAATGTTATATTCCTTTTTCAAAAACTCGATCTC
>CAMYOP010000258.1 GCA_947260045.1 uncultured Desulfobulbaceae bacterium | reverse complement strand
AAAAAAATATCTGCCTTGACGAATGTTGTGTTTTCTTGTTTTATGCTGGCCAAACCTAAGGCCCTTGTACTTTGAGTCAACGAGGCTGCACATGGTTGTGAAGGTGCTGAATTATTATGTCCGCATGAGAGTATACACCCAGAGCTGACCCCATTTTCTAGTTTTTGAAGTGTCATTTACATTTTACAACAAGCCTAGAAAGAAAGATGATGCAGAGTCAATTATCAATTAATTTCTATAGGTCGTTTTTTTGGTGTAAACTTGATAATATCATTTGCTTGATAGGACAAAATGATCAATCTTCACGAGTAGCAGTCTCTTAATCACTACCCTAAAACCTTTCCTAACGTAAAGTAATGCCATGAAAAAAATATTGTTTTTTACCAGCCTGTGTCTTTCTTTTGCACTTCCCGCTTTTGCAAGCAGTGGTAGTGGAGCGACACCCACTGACATCCCCTCGCTTATTACCTCTATGCCAGGTATTATTTCGCTTATTATCTTTGTGGCAGCCTACTCTCTTGTTATTATGGAGGAAAAACTACACCTGAGGAAAAGTAAACCTGTGCTTTTGGCCGCAGGTATTATTTGGGTTCTGGTTGCACTTACCTTCTCACATTACGGAGACACCCATACCGCTCACAATGCCATCAAGCACAACTTTCTTGAGTATGCGGAGCTTTTTCTCTTTCTCCTTGCTGCTATGACGTACATTAACTCAATGGAAGAACGTAATGTTTTTCAAGCATTACGTGGCTGGCTCGTGAGTAGGGGGTTTTCTATGCGGGCTATTTTTTGGTTAACAGGCCTGCTGGCATTTTTTATCTCTCCCATTGCAGACAACCTGACAACAGCCCTTTTAATGGGTGCAGTGGTAATGGCTGTGGGTGGTAGTAATAAAAAGTTTGTTGTGCTCGCCTGTATTAATGTCGTGGTAGCAGCAAATGCTGGTGGCGCGTTTTCTCCTTTTGGTGACATCACAACACTCATGGTATGGCAAAAAGGCAAGGTTCAGTTTGCAGAGTTCTTTGCCATCTTTTTCCCATCACTTGTCAACTGGCTGATTCCCGCATGTATCATGCATTTTGCCGTTGAAAAAGCTTGTCCCAAAAAAGTCGAAGAAAAGATCAGCATGAAATTTGGCGCCAAACGAATAATGGCTCTTTTTCTGGTTACCATAGCAACAGCGGTATCATTTCATAACAAGCTCAACTTACCGCCTGCAGCGGGCATGATGCTTGGACTGGGCTTTCTCGGATTTTTCTCCTATTACATTAAAAAGATGGAACACAGATCTCTGGAATATGATGGAATGCTTGGCTCAAGGGAAGATCAATTCCCACGACCAGCAGATACACCCATTGAGCATTTTGACATTATGCGCAAAGTTGCCAGATCCGAGTGGGATACCCTGCTCTTTTTCTATGGCGTAATCCTTTGTGTTGGTGGTTTATCACAGTTTGGCTATATGGCATCATTATCCAATTTTCTTTATGCTGATCTGGGCGCTACCATTGCCAACATTCTTGTTGGTATACTCTCGGCGATTCTTGATAACATCCCTGTCATGTTTGCAGTATTGACTATGGATCCTGAAATGGGTCATGGCCAGTGGCTGCTGGTAACCCTTACAGCTGGAGTTGGCGGCAGTCTTTTGTCAATTGGCTCAGCAGCTGGTGTTGCCCTTATGGGAACAGCCAGAAACACCTATACCTTTGGTGCTCATCTGCGCTGGACTCCTGTAATTGCTCTCGGCTATGCTGGCAGTATTTGGGTCCACCTCTGGCTGAACGCGAAACTTTTTTAAGGCCCTATATATAAATTTTTTTTTCTGGAAAAATTTTTTATCTCACACCAACGGCTCTTTCGACTTATCTGAAAGAGCCGTTTTTTTTGATAAGCCCCCACTTTTCCATCACATCTCAAAACACCTATATATTTGTTATTCTTACTGATTTCATGAAACTGTTCACCCGTCCAAAAAAAATTCTCTATCCACTTGTAAAGACATTTAAAAAAACATAGAATTATACAAATAACTTTCCACATTTCCTTTCTGTACGATGTTTACGGTCGATATTGATTGACCATGATGTACCCTAGTTTTTTTTCATATACTATTTATGCATATTAACAAAGGAGGAGCATCATGAAGCATCTTGTTGTGTATTCGTCCAAAAGCGGGAATACAAAAAAACTCGCCGATGCCATTTTTTCCCGTCTGCCTGAACCAAAAGATATTTCGTCTGTTCAAAATGCACCAGATCCATCGGGCTATGATGTTATTGCTGCTGGATTCTTTTTCCAGGCAGGTCAAGCAGACCCGGAGGCCCAAAAATTCTTAAAAAAATGTAAGCGTATCCCCAAGCTGTTTCTCTTTGCTACCCATGGTGCGACAAAAACTTCCGAGCATGCAAAGATAGGAATGAATAAAGCGAGAGAATTGGCAACAGAATCCAACGTAATCGGGACCTTTAGTTGTCAGGGAGAAGTGTCAGACCAAACCATGGAATCTGCTAAAAACAAAAATCCACAACCAGAATGGGTTCATGATGCTGAAGGTGCCAAAGGGCACCCTGACAATGATGACCTGTATGAGCTCAGCGAAAGTCTGGCAAAAGCGGGACTCACTGAAAAACCCAAGCAGCCGGAAGGGAGAATGTTTTCCTAGTTCGCAGTTTTGCCCTCAATGGGAGTAAGAAATACCCCTTTTAAATTGAACCATGGAAGGGATCGCCTAAAAAACTCAAGTGGATCTTGAACCTTTTTTGGATTTAAACCATGAAAAAAGGGTGTTTTGCTTATTTGTGATATATATTCCTATAAACAATAAATTTCAGAAGATAACAAAGTGTTGCGCGATGTTGATAATTTTGTTGTCTTCTGACTGTAACTAATTATTTTAAGGAGAATTTATTTATGGGACTTGCGAAAGAATTCAAAGAGTTTGCTGTGAAGGGAAATGTCGTTGATATGGCAGTTGGTATCATCATTGGTGCTGCATTTGGCAAGATAGTCTCTTCTTTTGTTGGTGATGTAATCACACCACCCATAGGAGTTCTGGTTGGCGGGGTTGATTTCACGAGCCTGGCAATGACCATAAAGCAGGCCGTTGGTGAAACACCAGCTGTTACTATCAATTATGGAAAATTCTTTCAGACACTGTTTGATTTCATCATTGTTGCCTTTGCCATTTTTATGGCTATCAAGGTCATTAATAATTTAAAAAAGAAAGAAGAGGAAAAACCAGCTGCACCTCCTGAGCCAAGCAAAGAAGAGTTGCTGCTGACCGAAATCAGAGACATCCTCAAGGAAAAAGAGTAGCCAGAAAGTCGGTTGAATTACGTTTAAGCGTTATGGCTTGCATTACAAACGGGCCATAACGCTTTTGCTGGCATCCTATGCATAGGTTCATACATCTTGACTGGAAAATTCAAAGGGCGATTTTTTTTCTTTTAACCTTATCCAATTAAGAACCTTTCTTACTCTCTGTTGATTCACACAGGTGTCTACTAAACGCCTTTTTCCAGGAAAATCCATAAAAGATATACCAATCAAAATTGTAATGATACCTTGCCCTGGCAAAACCAGCATAGCGATACCTGCGATGACCAAAATTGCACCAATACTGTTTCGGACAAGCAATATAATAAGAGCCATTAACGGGTGGCGCCGATGACGTTCTTCTACCTTTTGGCGATGCCTGACAAAAAAATTCTGGGGCAAGCGTGCAATGATTATTGGAATAGCAAGGAGGCTACCGACAAAAGTAAGCACGCTTAAAACGCCAAGAAGCTGCAAAAGAAGAGTAAAAGACATAGGACCTAAACCGGAAAGATCAAAGGATTATTTCGTCCATTTATCGTTTGGGTACAAACGATAAATGGACGAAATGATATTTTCTTAC
>CAMYOP010000257.1 GCA_947260045.1 uncultured Desulfobulbaceae bacterium | reverse complement strand
CACGCAAACGGATCCTCAATTGCATGCAGCGTTTTGTTTATGGTGCAGCAGATATGTGTAATTCATTTATAGATCTCCAGTTTCATGATGGTTTGCCAGCAGTTATAAATGATGATACTGCGACAGATATTGCTCTTAAAGCTGCTTCCAGAGTAGTTGGTCAGGATGGCGTCATCCCCCAGGGGCCTCCCAGTCTTGGGGGTGAGGATTTTTCTTTTTACCTGCAGCAGGTGCCAGGCTGTATGGTCCGTTTCGGAGCAGCAATTGAGGGTGGTTCTGCTGGGCAATCGCATTCCAGCAGGTTTAATTTTGATGAAAATGCACTGGCAGTAGGAGCAAGCTGGCTTGCACAGGTCGCTGTTGAGGGCTTAGTCCACTACGGTAAAGAGTTGCAAGAGAGGTGAGTGATGGAAAAAATCATTTTCCAGAAAAGTAAGCCTTTTACACTTGGTGTTGAACTGGAATATCAGGTCATTGATCAAAGCTCTTGTGACCTGACTTCCCGTGCTCCTCAAATAATTAAGGATGTTCCCGAGCGATTCAGTGGAAAAGTTGCCCATGAGTTCCTTCAATCAATTTTGGAGATTCAGACAGGTGTGTGTGAATCCGTTGATGACGAGGAAAAGGACCTTGGTGCCACGGCGCGGGAGATGGAAAAAATAGCAGAGTCTTTTGGCTGCCTTCTTTTTGCTTCCTCTCTTCACCCCTTTTCTGAACCGACTGCTCAAAAATTAACAGCCGACAAACGCTATGAAAGGATCATGGAAGAGTTGCAGTATGTTGGCCGTCAATTTATATCACAGGGGCTTCATGTACATGTTGGCATGAAAGATCAGGAAACTGCCATAAAGATATGTGATACCATCCAGGCCTATCTTCCACTGCTGCTAAGCTTGAGTACGTCTTCTCCATATTTTCGCGGAGAAGATACAGGCCTTTACTCCTATCGAACGAAATTGTTTGAAGTCTTGCCTCTTGCAGGAACTGCAGGGTTCTTGGGTTGCTGGGACATGTATGAGAAAGAAATAAGTTTGTTGAAGGCAGGTGAAGTGATCAAAGAAATTCATGATCTCTGGTGGGATGTCCGGCCAAGTCCTTATTTTGGGACAGTTGAGGTTCGAATTTGTGATCTTCCCTCCCGTTTTTCTGAAATTTTAGCTTTAACTGCTATAATACAAGCCTTGGCAGTCACTATTGCTGAAGGTGGAGTACAGCCTGTACGAATGAGTCCGCAACTCCTGCGATGTAATAAATGGCAGGCGGCTCGTCATGGATTACAAGGTCGCTTTATGGATCCACTTGGCTTTTTGTCAAAAACAGGAATAACACTGCATGATGCTGTCATAATACTTCTTGAAAAAATCCAACCAGTTATGGAGCGATTGAACACAGTTCACAGATGCGATGAAATTGTCTCAATTCTCAAATATGGAACATCAGCCCATAGGCAAAGGCAAGTATTCAGTGAAACTGGTACCTTCAGGCAGATGATTTTACAGCTGCAAAAAGAGTTTTGGTCATGAGTCTTTATACGAAAGCAGTTGTTGCAACTGGTCATGAACTTGTGAGCAAGGCTGCTGCAGAAATTTTAGCGGAAGGTGGGAACGCTTTTGATGCTGTGGTCGCTGCAGGTTTTGCCGGTGCTGTTGCTGAACAGACACTGACAAGTCTTGGTGGAGGTGGATTTCTTCTTGCTCGTACAGCAGGGATGAGAGGTGGAGGCGAAGAAATATTTTTTGATTTTTTCGTTGATACTCCTGGTCTGGGGGGCAGGCAAAAAGAAGATCCTCATTTTTTCCCAGTAACTATCAATTTCGGTGGTTCAGATCAGGTTTTTAATGTTGGCTTTGCTTCCGTTGCTGTTCCTGGAACTTTGAAAGGATTGTTACATGTGCACCAAAGACTTGGAAGGATGGATTTATCTGAAGTTTTGGCGCCAGCAGTGAGCTTGGCAAAGGGACACAGACTCAATGATTTTCAGGCACGTTTCTTAAAATTACTGCATCCTATTATGACTTTAACGGAAACCGGACGTAATCTATACGAACCAGGTGGTCGTTTCATGGAATCTGGGGATACCTTAGTCAATAGCGACATCGCAAATTTTCTTGAATCTTTGGTCCTGGGAGCAGGTGATAGTTTTTATTCTGGAGATCTTGCCCGACAGATTGATCAGGATATGAAAAATGGGCATGGTTTATTAACATTTGATGATCTCTCTTCCTATAAAGTGATTGAACGCAAACCCCTGAAGATTAGTTATCATGATCATGTTCTACTCACGAGCCCTCCACCATCTTTGGGTGGTAGCCTAATTGGTCTATCTTTATCATTACTCGAAGGTCTTGATAAACCTGCTAAATGGGGTTCCCCCGACCACCTCATGCGGACCATGGGATTAATGAGAGAGGTTGAGCACTTACGCCAAAATGGAGTGTTCACGCCTGATGCCCTGGAACAATTTCGTAACAGTCCTGGCCTGGAAAAGTCTCGAGATTCCATAAGAATGTTTAGTCGTGGTACAACACACATAAGTATTTCTGATCAAGAAGGAAATGTTGCTTCAATGACCTGTTCAAATGGTGAAGGTGCAGGCTATTTTGTTCCAGGAACAGGTGTTATGCTCAATAATATGATGGGTGAAGATGATTTGCACCCTGAAGGGTTTCATACAGGTCCCCCTGGCCAACGGGTTGCCTCAATGATGTCACCTTCCATTCTTTTAAAAGATGACCTTGTTAAGCTTGTTTTAGGCAGTGGTGGATCAAAAAGAATACGAACTGCTCTTACCCAGGTTTTAACCCAATTCATAGATTTTGACAGAGATATTACAACAGCGGTCCATGCACCTCGAATTCATTGGGAGGATGGCACTTTACAGGTTGAGCCTGGTTTTAAGAAAGATTCACTTGCTGCTCTTGAGAAGAAGGTACCTGTAAATATTTGGGATGAACGCAGTGTTTATTTCGGGGGAGTTCATAGTGTTATCCCAGGTGTTGAAGGTGTTGGCGATCCTCGCCGTGGTGGCAGTGTAAGCATAATTTCCAAATGATTTACTATATTTTCAAACGACTCGCCCTCATGTTCCCGACATTGTTCGGAGTAATGCTGGTTACCTTTGTTGTTACCCAGTTTGTTCCTGGTGGTCCGGTGGAGAGGATGATGGCCCAGATAGAAGGACATGGCCTGGGTGGGGAATCCGGTTCCAGTTCAAGTGTCACGCTTTACCAGGGCAATAAGGGGCTTGATGAGGATAGGCTGGAACAGCTCAAAAAGATGTATGGCTTTGATCGACCTCCTTTGCAGCGTTTTTTGCTGATGATGAAAGACTATCTTGTTTTTGATTTTGGTGACAGTTATTATCATCACAAGAGCGTGACAAGTCTCGTTGTCTCCAAATTGCCAGTTTCCATGTCTCTTGGACTCTGGTCCTTTTTTATTGTCTACCTTACCTGTATACCCCTTGGCATTTCCAAGGCAATGCGAGATGGCAGCAGGTTCGATGTGTTTACCTCTTCCATAATTTTAATAGGCTATGCAATTCCTGGTTTTGTTCTGGGTATTGTTTTGATTGTTTTGTTTGGTGGAGGGAGCTTTTTCAATATTTTCCCCCTCAGAGGTCTTGTCTCCGACCATTTCGGAGAACTCTCCATGATGGGAAAAGTGCTTGATTACTTATGGCATATGGTTTTACCCGTGATTGCTTCAACCGTAGGAAGTCTTGCGGTGATGACATTATTAACAAAAAATAGTTTCCTTGAAGAAATTCGAAAACAATACGTACTTACCGCCAGGGCAAAAGGATTGTCAGAAAATCAGGTGCTTTATAAGCATGTTTTCAGAAATGCTATTATTCCAATTATAACAGGATTTCCTGGTTCTTTTATTACTGCTTTTTTTACAGGCAGT
>CAMYOP010000256.1 GCA_947260045.1 uncultured Desulfobulbaceae bacterium | reverse complement strand
TCTTCAAATATTTTTCTGTCAAATTCAGCCGGTTCCTGGGTGATAAAGGAAACCTTATGTCCCTGTTTACAAAACAACTTTGCTGTTGCCTTAAAAAGCGTTCCAATTCCACCGTAATAAAAAGGAACAATCTCCCTGCTTATAAAAACAATGTGTTTTCCCATCGAATACGGCTGCTCCTAAACTACGGCATTATCTGGTAAACCTAAAAAATCAATCAGGGATTTCCGGGCACTTTTATTATAATTTATCGCATATTCTTTATATTCTTCAATTATTTGGTCCCGTTCTTTTAGAGCCTGTTTTATATATGTGGCAATACAATCGGATCTGTCTGGATATGGCACAACCAACCGGGAATGCAAATAGGAGTTATCCTCAAACAGGTGAGAAGTGGGTCCAAAAAGACAAGGTGCCCCGGCAGCAAGGCTTTCAAGAGGAAGCATGGGAGAACACTCGCTCAGCGTCACATAGAGGTTTACATGCATACGGCCAAGAACGGCTACCATATCATTTTGAGGCACTGGTTCTTGCTGATAGTGAATATTTAGCCCTAGATATTGAGCAAATTCTTTGGCCCGTAAATCCTGCCCGACAACAAACACTTCAGAATTATCAATTTCTCTTGCTGCAGCTAACATTGCGTAGGGAGTTTTTCGCCAGATAGGAGCAAGAGCCCAGATTCCCAGATGAGGGCCACCTGAATCAGGCGAAGAAGAAGAAACAGGGATATCTCGGACACAACTCTTTATAAATCCGGTATTCACCCCTGTGCGGGCTACAGTTTCTGCCATACCTTTCTTGGCAAAGCCCCATTTTTTGAGATCTCCCTGCCTGCAGAGCTTGTCTATTAATTGAAATGACTTCCAGGCATAATCCTCATCAGTCTGGAGGAAACTGCTCAACCAGAAAACATAATTTTCAAAACCTGGATCTATTTTTTTCAGACTGTTTACCAGATGGATATATGTCTGGGGAAATCCTCCATAGACAATCCGCTTACAACCCGTCTGGGCAATTATTGAGGCAATCCGTTCGCCTTCATAGCAGTCCAGAGTATCGTCGAGCATAAATATATGCTTGATTAAATTTTCAGTAGCGCTCTTGACACCACGCCACTCGGGATGAAGAACAGCAATTACGTCAGGTTGACTCTTTTGTATTTCTGATATCCATAATTTTTCAGAGTCACTTATTTCAAAAGGCTTTTGCCCATGACCTGATTGTCTAATATAGTGCAAAACCTTTCCACCTAAATCGGCATAAAGGTCGAGCGAGGTGGTCTGATCATCACTTTGAATATTGACTGTTCCACTCCAGGAGTGTTGCAAAAATTCCAGTCTGGAGCCCACAGGGAGATCAAACGCTAATTCTCCAGAATTGTTTGCTACGAGTGCGTAACCTGATCCAGTACTTTCATCGGACACCTTTTTCCACGCTGGCCCAAAATCATGACCTTCCCAGTTGGCGATAGAGCATCCTGCTGGCCCAATGACATCTAGCAGCCATAATTCACGGCCATTACTTCGAGGATTAGCGTCTTGAGCAAGACTGATTGTTACTCGCTGCCTGTTTGATAGACTTGGGTCCCCAAGAATAATCAGGTGGGCAGAAGAGCCTGCTTGATCGATGACGCAGGTATTTTTTGTTTTTTGAAAATGTGAGAATAATTTATGGAGCAGTGTTTTTGAACTCATCGAAATGATTTGGCGGTTTTGATGACTGAGATGAAAACTGTTTTAAATTTCGACCAACTCAACCTCTGGCTGTCCTACCATGTCAACTGTTGCGGTTGACGCGAGATGTCGTTTTTCCCTGACCCGGAACATTGCCACATCCAATTTTCTATCCAAAAAGGTCTCTTCACCATCAAGCGTACCTATAATACCTGCATTTAAGAAATATACACCAGGATTGAGCAAACATTGAAAGGGAAATCGAACATTATAACTTTCACCAGCCTTAACCACCTTTTCTGAATCTTCAAAAAATGGTGCTGAACAACCGCTTATCTCAATTCCTTTCATTGTCTTGATTAACATTCCGAACTTAATACGCATGGCTGTCTTTTCAAAGTCTACCCTGTAATTATAAAAATAATGATCTCCGCTCCGCAGTACATTCACCTCTTTTCCTTCCAGAGTAGTGAGAAAAGGTTGTTGTATTGTCGCTCCATGGCTTTCATACTCAACTGTACTGGCTGGTCTCAAACCTTGATCAAAATCTTCTAGGCCATCTTCTACAAGTTGACCGAAATCATTATCTACAAGTCCTTTTTCAGACTCCTGTTGGTCATTTTCGTCTTCATCTACATCTGGAAGCTGAAACCTATCTTCCATTTCCGCCCATTCATCTTTTAACAGTTGTAGATTTTCAGGAGAGGCATAGAGCATTTTTTGGTAGTAAGAAACAATACGTTTTGGTTCCCCGGCAAGTAACAACTCACCCTGCTCAAAGAAAAAAGCCCGATTACATAGCTCGACAATACTTGAAGCCGAGTGAGAGACAAAGAGAATGGTACCGCCTGATTCCTGGATCTGATTAATATGAGCAAAACACTTTCTTTGAAATGCTTCATCACCGACAGACAGAGCTTCATCAACAACCAGAATATCAGGTTGGATTGATATGGCTACGGCAAAGGCGAGGCGGACATACATGCCACTTGAATATGATTTAACGGGTTGATCGATGAAAGCACCAATATCAGCAAATGCCAGTATATCGTCCAAATGCTCATCGATCTGTTCATTTTGCATACCAAGAATGGACCCATTGAGATAAACATTCTGCCTTCCCGTAAACTCAGGATTGAAACCTGCGCCAAGTTCTAAAAGAGCAGAAATCCGGCCCTGCACATTCACCTGTCCAATTGTTGGTTGTAAAATACCACAGATAATTTGGAGAAGAGTTGATTTGCCACTGCCATTTCTACCGATAACACCAACAGTTTCACCCCTGTTAATACGGAGAGAAACATTTTTAAGCGCATCAAAGGGCTGATGGTACTGCTTCCGAAAGGGAGAGAATGACTCTATTACCCGGTGGGCACCGTTTTTGTACAACTTATACGTCTTAGTTACATTACTAACCGTTATTACAGTATTATTTTCCATTTTATCTCTTACAGAACATCGGCAAACTGTGGTTTTAAACGTCGAAAAACAAAGGCGCCAAAAGCAAAAATAAAAATGGAAAAAGCCCAGAAATAGAGGGTCAGGTACGGGTGCTGCCAAAACGGTTTAAAATAAATAAACGATTCTCGATATCCCTGGATAATGTAATACATGGGATTGAGCTTTAACAACATCTGGACTTTACCAGGCATAATGTTGACATCCCAAAAAATGGGTGTTGCCCAGAAACCTATCTGTAAAACAACACCAACAGCCTGCCCGACATCACGCATAAAAGGATGCAGGGCTGAAAGCGTAAAACCAAGCCCAAGAGCCAGCACCAACATGGCAAAGAAATAATAAAAGAACTGAAAAAAATACCAGCTCAGCTCCATCTGCTGAAAAATCATGAGCACTGCCAGTACAATGAGAAAAACAGAATGGGTAATGGAACACGAAGCAAGCTTGATTACAGGTAATATCTGAGCTGGGAAAAGTGTTTTCTTGATGAGATTACTATGGTCAACAACAACCGATGTGGATCCTGCGACAATATCAGCAAATAGAAACCAGGGTGCCAGACCTGCTGTTAACCAAACAACAAATGGTACATCATTTACAGGTTGCGCTTTAAAACCCACGCTAAAAACAAACCAAAAGACAAAAATCATCACAAGGGGATGAATAAATGTCCATACTATCCCAAGAAAAGAACCAACATACCGGCTGGCGACTTCCCGTTTAGCCATGGAAAGTATCAATCCTTTTTGCTGATAAATAAGAGAAATAAATTTTTTAAAACTG
>CAMYOP010000255.1 GCA_947260045.1 uncultured Desulfobulbaceae bacterium | reverse complement strand
ACCTATCTTCAGGATGGAGCATCAAACATGCTCGCCAGCAGAGTTGCCTCCCGAGCTGACATAGTGCGTGCAAACCGGTCTGAAAAAATAGAGAAGTTGACTAAAGCCTGGCAGTCAGGAAAAACGAAGAAATTTCAAAAATATGCCCAGTCTGTCCAGGCCCAATATATAATCGCCGGCTCTTTTGTAGAGTCAGGCAGTGAAATAAAAATTGAGATATATGCATTTGATACTGTTCAGGGACACACCAGGAATTTTTCGGCAATAGCTGGAGAAGTTGATAAAATACTGCCCGCAATTGATGACTTGTCATGGCAGGTTGCAGAAAAGGTTTTTGGCTCTACAAGGCCTGCGGACAAAACAAAAGTGGTGCAGGAGGAAACCGAAGAGATGTCCAGGTTCCAAACTCCTCACCCGGAACGGGCATTTAAAAATACAATTCTTTCAGGATCTGGAGAAACACTGGTTGGCTTGAAGGATTCTCAATATAAATCCACTGGCACCATTGCTAAGAAAAAAATTGATTTGGAACTTAAATCCTTACTCGTTGGTGATCTGCAGGGTGATGGTATACAAGAAGTCATCGCTGTTTCAGATTCTCAATTGCTCATATTGCAATTGCAAGAAAAGCAGTTCAAGGTGCTTGACGCAATTCGCCTTGCTCCAAATCTTAAAGTCTATAGCGCATACCTGGCTGATTTAAATAAAAACGGGCGTTTGGAAATATATATTGGCGCGTCAGAAGGTGATGTACCCTCTTCCTTTGTGTATGAAATTCAGGAAAAAGGGGCTCTTAAGCCCATATTGGAGGATGTCCGCTATTACATACGGCCTTTGTTTGTTCCAGGTATGGGACAGATTTTATGCGGACAGGCTGCGCCGGTAGATGGGCCTTTGGTAAAAGGTGTCTATGAACTTCATACCCTGAGTAACGGAAAGGTCGCCAGAAAATCAAAAATTAATATTCCTGCCCATTTTAATATCTATGATTTTGCCATGGTTGATCTGGATGGTGATAAAAAATTTGAAACAATTGGGGTGAATCAGGAGAATCATTTACAGGTTTTTGATCATGCCAATGGCCTCATCTGGCAGAGCGAAGATAAATATGGTGGCGGTAAAAACTATTTCGGTGTGCCGTATTCCGAAGTCGAAGATGAAGATGAGCGGACACTTGTCTATGTGCCAACTAGAATTATTGTCACTGACTTCAATAATGACAGTAAACCAGATATTGTTGTAGGTAAAAATAGAATAAATACGCCTTCCTTCATGCAAAATCTACGGCTCTTTGAAAAAGGGGCCATTGCAGGACTTACTTGGACTGGAAGCAGGATGGCTGAAGAGTGGCAGTCTGGTACAATTAATAGCTATATAGCTGATTATGCGTTCACAAAAGGCGAAGAAAAGAGCTTGGTAAAAGGACAAAATCAGGGTAGTGGCAAGCTCTATATTGGCCACCTGCTTGATGATCATTTATTTAATTTTTTAATTTCATTTGGCACAGATAGCAAAGTGCTCGTTTATCAGCTTGATTTCAAGAAAGAAAGTGAGGAAGAGTCCGCAGAAAAAAACCAGAGTACAAAAAATTAAACTTTAGTAAAAATTTCTTGACAATAGCTGTCGGAGAATTTTATACTCAGTGTAAGGTTAGATAAATAAAGGTTTTACTCTCCCTTTGTGGGAAGAAGTAATAGGGTGCTTGTCAAAATAGAAGTTACGACTTTAATGATTGGCACAAATAAGTAGTCCCCTGATATTCAGGGTAATAAAAAAGGATAGGAGGAAGAGACTTGAAAAAGTTAATCGCAACAGCAGCAGGACTTATGCTGGTAGGTGCTATGGCTTCAACCGCCGTTGCATCTGTAAAAGTATCTGGTGATGCCCGTGCGCGTCTTTATTTCCAGGACAATTTTGACCTGAATGATGACGTTGATGATAAAGATCAGAAAATCAACAGCCGTGTCAGAATTGTTTTCAACGGTGAAGAAGAGAAAAGCAAAGCATTTGCCAAAGCAAGAATTAAAATTGGTGATGGCACCTTTGATGGTGGACGCGATACTGGTGGTGTTGAAGTACAGACCGACTATGCCTATATGGGCATGCCACTTGGACCAGTAACCGTTTCTGCCGGACGTCAGGTCGCAAACTTTGGTCATAAGTTCTGGGGCTGGGATGGTCGCGTTGATCGTCTGAAAGCTGTATGGTCTCAAGACGGTACCACCGTTGCTGCTTTCTATGACAAATGGGTTGAGTTCATTCCTCAGACTGTAACAATTACTGTTCCTGGTCTTAACACAGAAACAGGATTTGCTGAAAATGTAAATATTCAAACGAGTGGTGTAAACGCAGCTGCTGAAGCGAGTGATGAAGATGTTAACCGCTACGGTGCAGTTCTGAAGCAGGCCTTTGGTGACTGGTCTATTCAGGCAATCGCTATCTTCAGAGATAACGAAGTTGAAGGCAGTGATGTTGGTGAAGGCTGGACAGGATCTTTTGCATTCAGCGGAAAGGTCGCTTCTACTTCTCTTGTTGGTGAACTTTCTTACAAAGAAGCTGATTATGCTGCTTCTGCTGACGATCAGTGGGGTGGATTCATTGCTGCTGTAATGTCCATGGGTCAGGCAACTGTTGTTCTGCCATTTGCTTATACAGCTGATGGTTTTGTATCTGACAACGATTTCAAACCAACTTACCTGTATGGTACCGTAGACCCAATGGGTATCTTGAACTTTGGTCAAGGTGGAGACACCTGGGCACTAGCTCCTTCTGTAGATTACAAACTGTCTGATCAGTTAACTCTGCATGGTGGTATTGCTTATGCTGATATTGAAGACCTTGCTTCCTTGTGGGAAATTGATGCAGGCATGCAGTATAACCTCAGTGATAAAACCTGGACAAAAGTACGTTTCGCATACGGCATTCCTGATGCAGATGGTGATGCTGAAGCCGACGATTTCTCTGCTGGTATGATCGAGCTGGGAACTGTATTCTAGTCCTTGTAATATCTGTAGCACAGTTACATGTTGTATTGAGGCGGACCTTCTTTGAAGGTTCGCCTTTTTTTATGAAATCAAGGGAATTGTCAGAGAAATATGTGAAGGGGTTTGCTAGAGTAATAATTTGGAAAAACCACGTGAGTTTTCAGAGAAATTGCAATAAGAGATAAGAGGTAATCTCTTAAACAGGGTAATTATAAGAGGAAGCTTGTGATCAATTCTTATTTATGGAACCAATAAGAGCTATAATTAATTTAGTATAGTATCTGACAAGGAGCAGCTGGTATATTTTACTTATCTAGCTAAATTATATTGAAAAATTAAGGTAGATCTCCTTTTTGCGAAATGATTTAAAGTACTCGTGCAAAGAACAACGGAACTATTTATTTCAGGAGTGTTGTATGGAGCTGGCTAATAAAAAGGATTCTTCAAGTCATTCACGCTTATCAGAACATATTGATGATGTTGTAGATGACTTGTTTAGTGAGCTCGCAGAAGGAATTGAGACAACTGAACAGCATTCCGATGTACCTATCAGCCCATCAGATAAAGAAATACTGCAAAAAGTTTCACAAGGCTTCGTTGACATGAGTGGCGATGAAAAAAGAGATGGAATACAAGGTATTGAACATGTTTCTGAAGAATTAATAGAAGTGCTGCAGTCAAATATCAAACTGACCAGTCATTGTGCTGCTCGCATTGGTCAACTTGAACGGCTTTTTTCCGAAATGCCAGGTTATGGTAAATTATCAGCAACCTGTAAAAATTTGTGTGATATCTTGGAATACCAGCTCGATGCTTCAACGCGTAGTCTTGAGGGAGATTATAGCAAAAGACATGTCCCTCAGATGTTTCCTGTTCGTAGATGGAAAATGAGTAAAAAGTCAGGAGCACCATTATCATGTCCCTGGTCTGTTTTAAGAATTGCAAAATGGCGAGGCAGTCCCGTT
>CAMYOP010000254.1 GCA_947260045.1 uncultured Desulfobulbaceae bacterium | reverse complement strand
TTAATCCTGATAAAATTCGGGATCTTATTGGGCCTGGTGGTAAAGTGATCAGGGAACTGAGTGCTGAATATGAGGCAAAGATAGATGTTGATGATAGTGGTACTGTCAAAGTTTTCACCAGCGACAGTGAATCATCTGAAAAACTTGTTGCCAGAATTGAAGGAATCACTGCTGTTGCTGAAGTAGGAAGGACCTATGACGGCATTGTTAAATCTATCAAAGAATATGGTGCTTTTGTTGAGATCATACCAGGTACAGATGGCATGGTTCATATCTCTGAGCTTGCCAATCACAGGGTTAAAGAAGTCACCGATATTATGAAGGAAGGCGATAAGGTTAAAGTCAAAGTTCTTGAAGTTGATTCAAGAGGCCGGATACGACTTAGCCGTAAAGCTGCCCTTGAGCCTGGCGAAGAATAGGCTGTAGCACATCTACTGCTGTAAAAGCGGACCTGACATCACTAATCGATGTCAGGTCCGCTTTTTTTTTTATCCAGTTGCACCATGCTGATGCTTCATATATTGTAGGAAACAGATTGTTAAAATTTACGGATCTGATTTTTAGGATGGATATATGGATACTGTAGCAATTCAATTTTGTTGGCTTGACCCTGAAAAGTTTTCGGACTTGCCAATTCCTACGTATCATTCTGAACTTGCTTCCGGGATGGATGTTGCCGCTGCTGTCGATCACACAGTTCAGCTTGACCCTGGTCAAATCACCATAATCCCCACAGGGTTTAGTGTTGCTATTCCAACAGGTTACGAAATCCAGGTACGACCACGTTCTGGCTTAGCTATTAAACATGGTGTGACCGTCATTAATTCGCCAGGAACCATTGACGCTGACTATCGTGGGGAAATTCGAATAGGTCTTGTTAATCTCAGTAGTTCAGCCTTTGAAATATGCAGAGGTGATAGGATCGCTCAGCTTGTCCTTGCCCCAGTCTATCAGGCAGATCTTCAGCTTGTTTCCAAACTTTCAGAAACAAAACGGGGAAGTGGCGGCTTTGGTCATACTGGACTTTCCTAGAGTGCTTCTTCACTCTTTTAAACAGTAGATCAAGCAGAATTATAATGCGCTTTTGTGTTTTAGGCAGTGGCAGTAAAGGCAACTCTGTATTTGTTGAGTCTGGCAATACCAGGATTTTGATTGATGCTGGTTTTTCCGGAGTAGAAATTAAGCGTCGCCTTGAGTCCATTGGACAGGATGTGGATGGACTAGCAGCATTGTTGGTGACCCATGAACACAGAGACCATGTCGGTGGGGCTGGCATTCTTTCAAGGCGCTGCAAATTACCTGTGTATGCCAATGCTTCAACCCATCGGGCAGCAGAACATATAGTAGGAGATTTGCCTGCCAGTTATGAATTTAATACTGGTGAGCCCTTTGTCCTTTCTGGCCTGGAAATTCATCCTTTTCGAATTTCCCATGACACTGCAGATCCTGTAGGCTTTATTATCAGTGACGGTACTTATATGCTTGGCTTTTGTACTGATACAGGCAAGGTAACCAGTCTTATCAGGCATCACCTTGCACGTTGTCATGGCATGGTTCTTGAGGCAAATCATGATCCTCTTATGCTCCAAAACGGACCTTATCCGCAACAGCTTAAACAAAGGGTTCGATCAAACCAAGGCCATCTTGCAAATGATGATGCCGGGCAGCTTCTAAGGGAGCTCGCCGGCGGGCCACTACGTCACGTTGTGCTTGCCCACCTGAGTAATACCAATAATTTACCAAATCTTGTAAAAGAGACTGTCTGCGGTCAACTGGCTCAAGTTGCCAATAATATCATTATTAGCCTTGCTGAGCAGGAGCGGGCAGGACCTATCATTAGCTTGGATAATACCGACCAGAATGTTTATAGTAACAATACTTAAAGGAAAGAGTTTGAAAGGATATATTTCCGATTCTGTACTAGTGTCATGTCAAGCGACCAGTGACGCAATATTGTGAAGGATTTTTGTTTTTTCGCAAGGCGCGGCTAAAAGCACATAGCAGTGTTATGTAACTGAAGCCGCAACAAAGCGGGAAGGCAAAAGAACAAACAAGTTGCGTTAATTGGCGCTTGACATGACACTAGATCCTTTGAGCTGATGCAATTGACTATTATAGTAATAGCTGGATCTAAAATTACCAGGTGGTGAGATGACAGTGATTCCAAGTTACCCGCAAACATCTGAAATAAATATGGCAATACGCCCTTACCTGCATCCGCTGCTGCAAAAATTGCCGGAGGGTATTTCTGAATTTACCTTTGCCAACCTTTACCTTTTCCGTAAAACACATAAATACAAAATCACAGCCGTCGAGTCAGGGGTTATTGTCATCTTGGGTGAAGATCAGGGCAAACCTTTTTTTATGCTTCCTTTTGGATTCCCTTCAGGTGATTTTTTAGCAAGACTCTTTGACTTGCATGGAAATTTGAAATGTTTGTCCATAGATCAAGCCAAATATTTAACTGATCTTGGCTATCATACCTATCAGGATCGCGATAATTTTGATTATCTCTATCTTCGAAGAGATCTGGCAGAATTAACTGGTAGGAAATTCCACAAAAAACGTAACCTTATCAAGGCATTTATAAATTCATATACATATGTGGGAGAACCACTCTTGGAGATGCACGTTCAAGATGCTCTGGATATTCTTGAACAATGGAAAACAGGAAGAGAAGATCCTGGAGATTATGAAGCTGCAAAGGAAGCCCTTGAAAAAGCTGAGCCATTGCAGCTCTGCGGTGGACTTTACTATGTGGATGGCAAGCCAGTAGCGTATTCTCTAGGCGAGGAACTCGCCTGTGGCGAGACCTTTGTAATCCATTTTGAAAAAGCGGTACAGGACTTTAAAGGGCTTTGGCAATTTGTCAATCAGGCCTTTGCCTCAATCTTACCGGATAAATACGAGACCATTAATAGAGAGCAGGATCTTGGCAGTGCAGGTATGCGAAAAGCAAAACTCAGTTACAAACCCATTGGTTTTGTTGAGAAATATCGAGCTGTTAATAGTAAGGAAGATTTGCCTTCTGTCTGAGGCTTGTTTTGGCACTAGAATTTCCTTCTATCATGAGAGCATAGATGAATATTATCAGATGGGAAAGTAAGTTGTATAAACCCTTTTCTTCTTTTTTTCTTATTGGTATCTTTTCTGTATATTTATCTGCTTGTACGTCTGCTACTTCTCCTGAATATTTTGATTCCTACCTGCTCCAGACAACTCAAAATGAGTCTGAGCAAAGCATACTCAGTAAATTAACTCCATCATTTTTTATCCAAGATCCTTTAAAGTCATACAACCCAATTGGTACACCGCAAGTCCGCCTGCATGCTGATGGTACTGAGGAAGTGTATGTAGATGCTGAAAGGGGAGCTGTCTATACAGCCATTCAGGATTTTCAGACAGCAGGAGCTAAGTACCGAAATCTGCTCTACCGTATTCATTTTGAAAAAGTGCCATTTCAGCCGGGAGAGTTTCATCTTACAACTGGGAAAAACGCAGGTTTATTTGTGGTACTTACCATAAATGATAAGGATGAAACCGTCTTAATTACGACAGTTCATACCTGTGGCTGTTATCTTGCTTTCATACCAACAGACAAATTACCAAAGAGCGCTTTTCCTGAAAAGTGGCCAGAAACTCGCCAGACTATCTTTGGCAAACCCTTGCCCGCAATTATTGAAGAACCATCAATTGTTGATGGCAAACGACTTGTATTCCTGCTTGAAAAAGGCAGCCACAGGGTTATTGATGTCAAACTTGAAGCTGCTTTGCAGCTTGATGCTTATCATAATCGACAGATCATGGACACCTATACAATGGATAAATTGTGGCATCTTAAACATGAAGATGGTGAAGTTTCCTTTTTTGAAACAGACGGACCACGAAAAGGTTTTGTGAAAGGTAGCTGCAAGCCACTTGAGAGGCTCCTTATGAGCTGGTGGGCACT
>CAMYOP010000253.1 GCA_947260045.1 uncultured Desulfobulbaceae bacterium | reverse complement strand
ATCGAAGTATTGATACCGGCAACCCCGTTGGTGAATACCGGGTTTCTCTCAACATAGCCGATGCCACCTAAGTATTCAGACCATGACCCTGCTTCTTTGACGCTGAACATGACATCCGATTGCCACGGTTTACCGCACTCATTTAAACTGCCACCCTGGTATGCAATCACTGGCTGGCCAAAAAGGTCCAGCTCCATATTCAGAGTCGTGCAATTATCCAGTCCTTTGTCTGCAGGGTCAGTAGGTTGTGGAGGATCTGCAGTAAGGGTCTCTTCGAGGCTGATACTTTTGTTTTCCAGATCCCAGACCAGATGGTTCACATAATATCGCAAACTGTTTTCATATTGCGGTGCATCTGAAAAATATGAAATGTGTACGCTTCCGTTGCCATCGGAAGCAGCCTTTGCATAGGGTGTCAGGAGACCTCCCGCATTGAGGGTTTTAACAACGGTTTTCTCCCAGACAGACTGGAGTGGTGGTTGAGATCCAGCAGGTGATATTGTGGGATCACTGCCCCCGCCACCGGAAAGACAGCCTCCACTGACCAGTAGCGTAATTACTGCAGCTGCCGAACCAGCTGACCTATGAATGCTTTTCGTTTGTCTTCTGTGCAACTTGTCTGCTTTCATGAAAAAACGCTCCCGCACGTGGATGAATGAGTTTATTCCTTGTTTCTATCACCTCAGTATCATCAATGGATTGAAGGATTGTTAATTCGCGCAGCAGTATGACCGCTCTCAATTTTAAGAGCATTTTTAAAACGCTCTCTAGCCTGCTGGTCCTCGCCGAGATAGAGGTGGATCACTCCCATGGTATTGTGGAGATTTGCTGTCAACGAATTTTTCTTACCCTGAACTTTTTGCAAAGCGCTACCGGTCACAAGCGCAGCTTGTGCATAATCACCCTTAAGGATATAGTGCTCTGAAAGCTCCAGCAAAAGTTTTATATCATCTGGCTTCTGAAGAAGTCCGCTATAAATATTTCCGAACCCTTCATCCTTTAAGCCATCAGCTGCAATTTCCATAATACGGGTTCCCTTGCCGGCAAAGTTTAAAAAACCACTACCCGAGCCGGATAAACGCTGCTGCGGATGATAGTAGTCAGCCAGATCCGGACGGCATACTTCCCATTTATGGGCCAATTCAATGCCGGTTTGCAGGTACTTTTCAGCCTTGGAAATATATGCGGCCGCTTTTTTATCGATTAAGGACGTATATTGCTGCTTTTCTGCAGACGACAGGTCCGGTAACGGCGCCTCCCTGAGAAATCGAGCAAATTCTTTATTGAGCACCGCCATTTCAAAACAGGCCTTCAAAGCCCACTCCGAGGATTTGTATTCCATAACCCGACCGAAATCTTTCTCAAGTTTGGCTAAAAGTTTTGTTTTTTCAGCAACAATCGTGTTGTCAATTTTTCCGGTAAGAGATAAAGCCATGTACTTTTTGCTGGCCCTCATTACATCGCCATAGACCATTTCTGCAATGGCGTCGTTCATCTGAGGATCTTTCTTACCTAATGCTGGTTTATAAGCTTTGATAGCCTTCTTATGATAATGATATGCACCTTTATATTCTTTCTGTTGAAACAGTAGGTTTGCCATTAACGCATCAGCTCTTATCCTACCGGTGGTCGAAAGGGAATTGTAGTTTGTTTGCAAAATGGCTATTGCATCCTGGTAGCTCTTTCGCTGCCGAGCATTTACAGCCATACCAAAGATAACGCTGTCCCTGTCGCTGTTCTTTTTAGTGGACATGGTCAGATACCGATTGAAATCATGATTTGCTTGCGTATGCTGACCCAGCCGCTGCCGAATATTCCCGGCCTGGTTAAGAAATTCCGCGGTATTGGCATGTTTGGGCATAGTATCGGTAAACTGTTCCATAAAGTCAGCAAGCATTCTGTACTGCCCTATTTTAAGAGCGGAATTGATTAATAGGGCCAAAGTCTCTTCCAGATGCGCAGAATCCGGGAATTGACGGATAAGATTAGCTCCTGCCATAAACATCGCTTCAAGGTCTCCTTTATCCTGGGCTGAGACAATCAGAGCATTTAAGGCTTGTTCACCCATAGCCGAAGATTTGCTCTTTTCCGCCACCTGCATCAATCCGGTCTTTCCCTTTTCCCAGTCATCCACAGCAGCCACTGTTAAGGACGAAACAAGCCGTGATTCAGCATTAGCAACGATTTGTGAGACGTCTGCTTTAAGCTTAGAATCATGTATTTGCGGATGGGAAATAATGTGCTGACCAAATCTCGCCATCCCCTCGAAATCCTCTCTAATATGATAGGCATCAAGAATGAGATGAACAGCTGCTTCCGATTCCTTAGTGTCTGGATACCGATTCACGAATGATGTGAACTCATTTATAGCCTGTTCGTATTTACCGGCATCATGGGACACCCAGGCAACGTTAAATAAGACATCCTTAGTGTGATCAGAAAAAGGGAACTCTTCAGCATACAATCGGCCTGTGGTTTTCAGCCCTTCTCTGGCATATGTTGTATGATAATAATTTAAGTCCTTCTTATTTTTAAGAGCATGAAAGTAGGAGGTCACTGCACTGTAAAGGGTTTCCTGTCTGTCCTTCAAGCCGACAACTGTTTCCTGTGCCAGCTTTTCATACTGTTTTCCAGCATCTCCGTATTGTTTAGCGGCAAACAGCGCTTCCGCATAATTAGCACGCATCTGGTCATAAACCGGGCTCTCTTCAAAAAAAGCCAGATACAACTGGTATGTATCCGCAGCCCGTTTGAAATCACCAAATGATTTTACAGTTCTTGCTTTTTCATGCAGGTGCGTGACAATATCTCTGGCATATAATTCAAAATCCTTGATATTTTTTTGCTTTTCAGCATCATCAACATGTACCGAATATTTTTGTTTTTTCAGAGCCTTGATTATCAGAGCCACATCCTTGTCAGCATCATCAAAATTGCCCAGAGCCTGTATACTTTCGAAAATGTTACGATTATATTCGAGCAACTTATCAGAATCCTGCCGCAGGTCTGCCAACTTGCGGTATAGAGCGGCAGCCATCTTCCACTTCTTTTTGATAAAATAGCGATATGCCAATTTTTCAAGAGCAATGGTAAATCCTTGCCTGGACCAAGAATACTTTTGGAAATAGGCAAGTGCCTCTTCCGGGCTGCTTTTCTTATAGCTCTCCGGGTAACAGTAGGCCATATCGATGAGCGATTCTAATTTGATATCCACCCTTCTATAGGTATCCACATCCAGATTCTTACCGGGAAGCTTGCTGCTCACCGCTTTCTCAAATAGCGCAATAGCGGATGGATAATCAGCATTATTGATATGGCACCAGGCCAGCTTATATCGTGCTATGGCCACTGCTTGACTATCCGTATAAGGCAGCACGGATTCATAGTGCTGTTTTGCTTGATCAATATCTCCCTCGCCGAAGAAATAATCACCAAGCAACAAAAAGGATTCAGGAACATATGAACTTTGCCCATGCTCCTTGATGATGGTTCGGTACTGTTGGACCATGTCATCGATCTTGCCAAGCTCCCTATATTCATGCGCCATAAAAAAATGAACCTTGTCTTTGTTCTGAAAGGCGGGAAAATGGGTCAGAATTCTTTGATAGATTTCAATTGCCTGGTTTTTGAGCATATTGGATTCAAACTGCTCCAGTTCGCTTAACTTCTCTTTCTGTTCGCCCTTACGCAGGAAATAGACGATACGAGATTTTTCGATATACAATTCTGCCAGCCGGAGATAGAGTTCCGGTAAATAGGGCTTGTTCTGCGATTTATCAATAAGCACCTTTGTGCTGGCAACAGCCAGCTCCACCTTTTTTTTATCCTTGGCCAATCGTGCAAGATATTTTTTCTGTTCTGCTGTCTTGTCTTTTTCTTTGTATTCATATGTGGTTGCTGCATTTACTAAAGAAAACTGACTGCAGAGCAATAGTGCCATCAGGCCTGCAATAATACATTGAAGCGCGGTCTTTACTCTTTTTTCCATGGTAGTTTTCCTGATCATTTGAAAAAGATGTCCCATTCTTCCATATTTTCACACCGGTTTGGCAATACAACCTGGTAGGAGGCAAGTTCGTCGTTCCAGAATTCCCCCTGGAAATTGTATACTGCAATCCCGTTGTTTGAAGTTTTCTCTTTTTCCGGGGCCTCTTCACGATAATGGTTCTGATATACCCGATTATACATATCTAGCCCGATCTCATATTCCATCAAATCAGCCTCCTCTTCATAGCCCAAAAGTTCGTTGGCATTTTTCTCATATTCTTCCTCGATAAGCTGCCTCAAGGCTATTTTGCTTTCCTCGATCTGCAGGTCATATATTTTCTCCACATGTCTTCGTAATGATATATCATCCAGCATTTTGCAGGCCTCTCTTTCCGATTCAAGAAGATTGAGAAAACGAAAAACACGGTTTATCTTTTCCTTATTGAGAAGCACCAGCATGAGTGCAGTATTCTCTTCAGCGGGGTTGCGCTCATAGATAATCCTGAGTGCCTCGCCATATCTTTTTTTGAATTCATTAACCACGAGCAAGGCAGTCTGGTAATGGCACACATCTTTGTAGATGAATGACTTAAGGATAAAATATTCGGGCCTAAAACTATGTTGGAAGCTCGGCGCCTCAAAGGAATAAAGCAGTCCCATCGCTTTTTCCGGAT
>CAMYOP010000252.1 GCA_947260045.1 uncultured Desulfobulbaceae bacterium | reverse complement strand
CGAGTATCAGTCAAATGGGAGCAATAGCAATCCTGCTTGGAGTTGGATTATTATATCCGAACTCCTGGTCCATGATATTGTCTTCAATATTATTGTATACTTCCCACCATGCCTTGGTAAAAGGAGTGCTGTTTCTTGGCGTTGGCGCTGCTGAATATGAATCACACCGGAAATATGTAATAGCCGGTTTAGGGATCGCAGCACTTGCTCTTGCTGGTGCACCACTAACAAGTGGACTGCTGGCAAAATTAAGTCTTAAACAGGCTCTTATGGATTATCCGGATCTGATAAAAATCATCAGTTTATCCACGGTTGGTACAACCTTGCTGATGAGCAGGTTTATTTATTTACTACTCAGTAACAAAACCCATCTCCACAGGGGAAGAACTTTACCTTCTCTCTGGTTCATACTTTTTACCATTATGTTTGTGTCCCCATGGCTCTTACCAGCAAGTCGCCCTTTTGTGATGCAAAGTGTAATTCTAACTGTCTTGATCAAAAATTCTACCCCAATTATGACAGGTATTTGTATTGCACTCCTTGCCTATTTTATAACCCGGAAACGGGATAAATCTGTTTTCTTGATACCTGAAGGAGATATAATTGTGCTCCTTGAAAAGGGATCAAAATCAATACAAGACAGTCTGGATAAAGTATTCAGATATGTTAATTACAAAATTCAAAAATTTAAAACCAGCATGGAACAATTCCGTTTACATATCAGTGCTTTTGATGGTTCCCAGGTTGAGTCTTTTTTAAGCCGCTGGCCTATAACTGGCGCATGCTATCTCACTATAATAATAGCAATTTTTATATTATTACTTATTAAGTAAAGAAGATTAGCAAGGAGATTTCATGGTAAATACAAGACAGAATCATTTCAATCTTCCTAAACGCATTGCCGGGCTTGAGGACCTCGCCGAAAATCTCTGGTGGAGCTGGCATCCAGCCGCCAGAAATTTATTTAAAATGATTAACAGAAGAATCTGGAAAGAAAGCGTCCATAATCCTGATTTGATGCTCAGACAATTACCTCTGCAATACCTTGAGTCTGCCTGTCAAAACCCTGCTTTCTTAAGACATTATGACCTGGTAATGTCTCAATTCAACAAATATATGGCCGATAAAAGATGTTCATTGCTTCAGGGGTGTAATCTTACTGAAGCACCATCCATAGTCTATTTTTCAGCTGAGTATGGTCTCCATCATTCACTCCCTTTTTATGCTGGCGGCCTGGGCTTTTTAGCTGGTGATCACCTCAAAGAGTGCAGCGACCTGAATGTACCACTGGTAGCAATTGGTTTTATGTATCCTGAAGGATATGTCAGTCAGAAAATCAACAGTGATGGCTGGCAGGAAAGCGTACAGTTTCAACTCGATCGCGAAGCAGCTTCAATATCCAAAGTAAGAGATGAAAGTGGGGAGCAGCTTATTCTACAGGTGCCCATGATGGAACCACCAATCTACATTGCGGTCTGGCAGGTGATGGTTGGTAGAATTCCACTCTATCTTCTGGATACAGATATCGACAACAATGAACCCTGGAATCGCGGTATCAGTGCTCGCCTTTATACAGGTGACCAGGAGCAGAGGCTCAGACAGGAAATTGTTCTTGGTATAGGTGGTGCGGAAGTGCTGCAAAAACTCAACATTAACAACGCAATAGTCCACCTCAACGAAGGTCATGCCGCTTTTTCGCTGTTTGAGAGAATTAGAGACCACATGAACAATAAACATTCATTTGAAGAGTCTTTGGAAAAAGTACGTCAGACTACAGTATTTACTACTCATACTCCAGTTCCAGCAGGTCATGACATTTTTCCTTACGTGCTCATGGATAAATATTTTCATCAATTCTGGCAATCCTTTGGAATTGATCGGGAAATGTTCTTTAACTTAGGACTTCACCCTGATGAGCCTGAAAAAGGATTCTATATGACTGCTCTTGCGCTCAGACTATCAGGAAATAAAAATGGGGTAAGTAAAAAACATGGGGAAGTTGCCGGTCAGATGTGGAAAAATCTCTTGAGAGATAGTCCAAGGACTGTAGGATCCATTGAGTCCATTACAAACGGGGTCCACATACCGACATGGATTGAACCAAAGCTGGAACTTCTCTTTAACAAGTATCTGGGCTCTGATTGGCTGGATAACCACGATGACCCATATCTCTGGGAGATGGTGGATGAGATTCCAGACGAAGAGCTATGGCAGACCCACATCTGGCTCAAAATAAAACTCCTGGATACCATTCGCGAAAGATCCAGACAGCGATGGTCCAAGGACAAAGTTAATCCAGCTCAAGTTCTTACGGGAGGAACCTTATTTGACCCATCTGTCCTTACTATCGGCTTTGCAAGGCGTTTTGCTACATATAAAAGAGCAGATTTGATCTTCTCTGATATTGAAAGACTTAAAAAGATCCTATCAGACCTTTGGCAGCCGATTCAGATAATATTTGCAGGCAAAGCGCATCCCAATGATGACCCTGGAAAATTAATGCTCCAGAGGATTTACAACTTTGCCAGGGACCCCGAATTTAACGGGAGAATTGCGTTCGTAGAAGATTACGGAGAGCAGTTTGCCCAATACCTTGTCCATGGAGTTGATATCTGGCTTAATAACCCTCTACCGCCCATGGAAGCTTGTGGGACAAGCGGTATGAAGGCTGCGCTCAATGGTGTGCCAAACCTAAGTATTGCAGACGGTTGGTGGCTTGAGGGATACAATCAAAATAACGGTTGGAGCTTTGGGGAATCCAAGCAAGCTCATGAAGACAGGTCACAAGCTGATGCAGAAGCAATTTATAAGCTTTTAGAAGAAGAAATTGTTCCGCGTTATTATGATACTGGTAAAAATGGTGTGCCATATAAGTGGACAGCAATAATGAAGGCTTCAATAAAACAGGCAGGGAGTCAATTTTCTGCACGACGCATGGTTAAAGATTATATCAACAAATGTTACAAGCCATTGCTCACAAATAATCAGGCATAATGCCTGAAAACATTGACAGTTATTTTCTTGTTTTCAGTTCATTATGTTCAGAAATTTTCATAAGAAAACAGGCTCAGAAAAACGTATAGAAAAACTTTTTACTGATATCAAATTTATGCTTAAAACTTCTTCTACTTATTCTGACAAATACGGTCTTCCTCCCGGGTCAGCTGTCCATATAGGGGAGTCTTCTGATCATGACGTAAGAATCACCTTACACCAGTTCAATGAGGAGTCTTATGTTGAGAAAAAAGACATCGAATTAGGTGATATTTCTGATCAGATAGATACATCCCTTGTAAACTGGATTCATGTTCATGGATTACATGATCCCATAGTTATAACTACTCTGGGTGAGAGTTTTGGAATTCACTCGCTCGTTACAGAAGACATATTAAATACTACCCATAGAGCTAAAACAGAAAGTTTTGACGATTATCTTTTTATCGTGGGCAAATCATTCTATTACAATGACGATGATGGCAAACTGGTGACGGGACAGGCAAGTATCGTTCTCATGGACCACATAGTTTTGTCCTTTACTGACTTTCCCGAGCACTTTTTTAGTCCTCTGTTACAGAGATTAAATATCGCTACTGGAAAAATAAGAAGAAAAAGAGCTGATTACATAGCATACGCAATTCTCGACACGATTGTTGATATAGCGTTTTCCGCACTTGAGACAATTGAGGTGAGAATTGAAAATATCGAGGAAAAAATCTTCATAAATCCTCAAGCAGATGAAATTCAGGGTCTCCACCAACTCCGTCAGGATGTCATACTCATGCGCCGCTCCATATGGCCATTTCGAGAAGTAATTAATTTGTTTATCAAGAGCGATTCCAAATTTATTCAAGAAGATACATTAAAATATTTTCGTGATGTTTATGACCATACTATTCAGATTATGGATACTGTCGAAACCTCAAGAGACCTGGTTTCCAGTCTGTTTGAAATCTACCTCTCA
>CAMYOP010000251.1 GCA_947260045.1 uncultured Desulfobulbaceae bacterium | reverse complement strand
TTTTCCTCAAAAGTTTTACCATCCTCGACAACTTCAGGGAGTAGACCATACTCTTTAAGGTTTTTTATTTCGACCGGAAAGTCTTGTAGTATCCTTTGAAACTCTTTCACTTTATTCTGATTTCCTGTGGCAAGAACTATAATTGTAAGCACTTATATTTTCTCCTTTTTCCGGGTTTTGTTGTTATTTCGCAGTGATTTATCGTAGCGTTCCTGTTCGCTGTAAATGCAACCGCAATAAGGTTGTCTGTATAAGCCTTTCTCTATTGAAGCATCAATACCTTGCTGCCAGCCTTCTCTGAAATCCTCGTAAAGAAATTCAAGGTTATATTTTAAAGCTGTAACTTCTCCTGTTTTTCTGATGTGCTCATGATTTTGGTAGCGTGAATACAGCAGTGTGGATGAAAAACCATCAGCTCCAAGAGCAAGAGCCTTCTGCGCTGTTTCTTCTAAACGCATCTCAACACAGTGCAGGCAGCGGGTCTGCTCCTTAAATACAACCTGGCGCAAAAAGTGTTTTAAACCATACTTATTATCATAAATGACCTCGAAGTTTTCATGTTCACAGAGTTGTTCAATTGCCTGTATTCTTCTTTGAAATTCTTTAAAAGGATGGATATTTGGATTATGAAAATATCCTTTTATCGAGTGTCCCTGGTTTCTGAACTGTCGTAAGGGATAAATGGCACAGGGACCACAACAGACATGGAGAAGAATTTGCATTACTTCACCTTGAACTGTTTAGAATCAATGCTAAAATTATGGATTTTGTAATTTATGATTCGCAAACTGGTATCCAGATATTTGGCGGCTTTGGTCTGGTTACCATTATTTTTTTTCAGGGCATCAATTATTAATTCTTTTTCATAATTTTCAACAGCAGAGGCCAGTGAAAGTGCTTTTGTACCATTAATTGACTCTGAACTCTGTAAAGTAGGAGGCAGGTGAACAGAGGTGATGGTGTCCCCGTCGCAGATGAGAACTGCCCGTTCCATACAGTTCTGTAGCTCCCTGACGTTCCCTGGCCAATGATACTGGATAAGAAGATCTATGGCAGAAGTTGATACTCTTTTAATATTTTTAAAGTTTTCACGAGCAAAATTTTCAAGAAAAAACTCGGCGAGCAAGAGAATATCTGTTCGCCGTTCACGAAGAGGGGGAATAAAAATAGGGAAAACATTGAGACGGTAATATAGATCTTCTCGGAATTGTCCTTCTTTGACTCCATTCTCAAGATCTCTATTGGTGGCAGCGACCAGGCGAATATCAGTTTTGATTGTTTCTGTCCCGCCCACCCTTTGAAACAGGCGTTCTTGTACAACATTGAGCAATTTCACCTGCACAGCAGGGCTAATTTCGCCAATTTCGTCAAGAAAGAGTGTGCCACCTTCTGCAAGTTCAAATCGTCCTATTTTTCGGGCGTTAGCACCAGTGAAGGCTCCTTTTTCATGACCAAAAAGTTCGCTCTCAAGAAGGGTTTCAGGTAAGGCTGAACAGTTGACCACTATGAATGGTTCACTTTTTCTATTGGAATTATAATGCAGGGCCTTGGCAATCAGGGTTTTACCAGTTCCAGATTCTCCACGGAGCAGAACAGTAGCATTTGATTTCGTAACCCGGTGGATCATATCAAATACTTCCTGCATGCGGGAAGAGTTACCAATGATATCTGAAATCTTATTCTTGGCGCTTAATTCTCGTCGCAGTTTAGAATTTTCCCGTGATAACGCCTCTTTTTCTTCGTTGAATCCTTGTATGCGCTTAACTGTTTGGGCAATGAGGCCACTGACGACGGTGAGAAAGCGCAAATCACTTTCCGATCTGGCGCCAATTCCCCCTTCGTACTCACGATCAATTGAGAGGGCACCAATCACCTGTTTCGAGGTTTTAATAGGGACACATAAAAAAGAACTTTTTTGTTTTTTATCATCCCCTCTTGTTCTTGTTCTATTTAAAAAAAGAGGTTCACCACCAATTTGAGGAACAAGAATGGGGTTTCCTGTGGCCACAACCTTGCCGGTTATGCCTTCTCCCAGTTTATACTTTCCTCTTTTTCTTGCTTCCGCTGTTATTCCATGGGCAATTTCTATTTCAAGTTCACCTGTAACAGGATTAACAATAGTGATGGTACCGTTTTCCATCCCCTTCTCTGTTGCCAGGGTGTTAACGATTTCTGTTAAACAATCCGGGAGGTTAGCGGCTGAGGCGAGTTCCTTGGTTATTTGATATAAGCAGATAAGGTTATTACGTTCAACCTCTTGATTTTCGTTTGCTAAAATATTGTTCATTTCCCTTACTTCTTTGATGATGAGTATATTGACAGTATCTTCGTGAGATGTTATTTAGATGCCTGACCGGAGGGATGGCCGAGTGGTTTAAGGCGGCGGTCTTGAAAACCGTTGAACGAAAGTTCCGTGGGTTCGAATCCTACTCCCTCCGCCACTACAAATATTTATGGAGAGATGACCGAGCTGGCCGATGGTGCTCGCCTGCTAAGCGAGTGTGGGGGTTATACTCCACCGAGGGTTCGAATCCCTCTCTCTCCGCCACGATAGAAAAAGCCCATCTTCTGGTGGGCTTTTTTTTCTACCACCCCCACAGCAGGCTTCGTTTTACCCAGCCCTGCACTCCCTTTTCATGCTCAACCTTTACCCAACCGTTTTGTTGTTTTATTGTTTTGAAAACAACACCATAATAGGCTTTAGCAACAACGCGATATTTTGTACTTGGACCACTTCGGACATTGACTCTTTTTTTGGAGTTTCTGTGGACCTTGATAATCATATGAGGGGTTTTAGTAATTACCCCTTTATGAACCCAACCAATGCTTCCTTCAAAATCACTGACACGCGACCATTCGCCACTTCTTTTGAGAACTTTTAAAGGAAATCCTTTTCCAAGTTCCCAGAGCACTTTATACTTTGTACCTGGACCTGAACGCATGTTTATTTTGTCACCATTAATACTTGCCATTCCAGCATAGGCGACGGTGCTAATAAGTAGGATCAATACTGTTGTAAAAAAAAACGATAAGCTTAAATATCTCTTCATAACTCTCTATAGATGTATTTTTATGCTTTAATTTTTCGGGTCGCCAGAACTGGACGCTCGGGCAGTTCATAACCGGCAACCTCTATGGTTATCGCTCCAAACTTGCAGGCCTTGGTCATACACTTCATGCAGTTTACGCATTCAAGGTTGTTTGGAGTTTCGTTAAACTTGACTCCTACTGGGCAAACAGAGTGACAAGCTTTGCACTTTGTACATGCATCCTCGCTATGTTTCAACTTAATAAGTTGATATCGACTGAAGAGGGAATAAAATGCTCCCAGCGGACAAGTTGTTCTACAAAAAGGTCTGCTGGACGCTATTGACCAAATGATAAACCCCACCAATATAGCTATTTTACTGTAATATAACATCCCAATTGTTTTTCTGAGGTCAGGTTGTAGTAGAAGCATTGGGATTCCTGCCTCCAGTGCACCGGCAGGACAGACATATTTGCAAAACCAGGGTTTTCCCAGACCGAACTGGTCAACTACAAATAGAGGTAAAATAATCACAAAAACAAGCAAGAAAAAATATTTAAAATATTTTAGGAAATCAGGAACCTTCAACTTTACAGATGGTATCTTGTGAAGACATTCCTGGAAAAAGCCAAAAGGACATGCCCAGCCACAGATAAAACGACCAAATACTGCACCGAGTAGACCCATGGATCCGACCACAAACGTTCCAAGATAAAAATTGCCCGTCATCAGTGAGAAGCGCACGCCCAAAAGAAGTTGCTGGAGACTGCCAATTGGACAAAAGGTGGTTGAGGCTGGACAGGAATAACAGTTTAACCCAGGGGAGCAAATCGCTTTGAGTGGACCCTGGTATATTGTTTTAGTGACTGGAAATCCCCAGAAACCGTTTGAAAGAAAAACCCAGAGAAGTTGAGTCCATATTCTAATCGTTTCCATGCCAGTTAACCAATTCCAATACACTCAAGGCAAACCG
>CAMYOP010000250.1 GCA_947260045.1 uncultured Desulfobulbaceae bacterium | reverse complement strand
CAGACATGATCTTAAGAGATTCTTTGAAGCGTCCCATTTCTGCAAGATGCCCTGCCACTTCACTCTGTTGTTCTCTTGATGAATCGTCCGTTAAGAGATAATTATCAATTACCTCCATGGCACGTTCAGGCTGATTATTTTCAAACAGCGCCCACAAAAGCTCTTTAAGATTTTCTGAATCAGGATTCTTCTCATAGAGTAAAGAGTATTTATTTGCCCTATTTTGCCAGTATGTTCCGAAATCTTCTTTAAACGAAGAGAGTTTGGCTTCATCTAAAATAAAACGCTGGAGAAGATCCAGCATTATCCCAGCTTCCTGGTATTGATCCAGACTAAGGTAGGTTTTTTCAAGCTCAAGAAACCGATCTATATTATCCAGACTTTTACATTCTTCTTCAATGACTTGGCTTAGACAATTATAATCTTTCAGAAAGGTACAAACTTTTACAAGCTCTTTTCTATAGCGTGAAGATTTTTGATCCTTGCTGCTAAGCAAGATCTGCTTACTCTTTCTATACCAACCTTTCTTAAAATAGATTTCTGCTACAAAAAAACGGGTCTCATCAGAAAAATCTTCTTCCTGTCTGCTCAACCATTCATACAAATCACCGATCTCATCAATTTTTTCCTCAGCAGAAAGGCTCCGGATTACTGTTTCAACCTCTTCTAATGGACTAGATCTATTCAGGTTGTATTTTTTCAAAAGACCTATAAAATCAGCTTGCTGGCTGATATCAACATTGAGTTCAGGATTTTTTTCCAGCAATAATTGAGCACTGCTGTTATTGGGATCTATTGCCAGTACTTCAGCAATAAAATTTCTGGCCTTTTTGATATTCTCTGTCTTTAGATAATGCTCTGCCAGTATGAGTCTAATTTCGGTGTCATTTGGATTGAGCGTTGCCTGTTTTTCTAAAATCGATATATCAATTTCAATGGTAGTTGCAGCGCATGGCAGGAGGAAAAGAACAAGGTAAAAGAGAAGAGTGGCGATTAATTTCATAAATACTATTTTTACATCCTTAAATGAGAAATCAAAGCTCTTATAACAGGTTCTTAATTAAATATTTCAGGTCAAACAAATTTTACAAGCTGAGTAGCGGCAGTAAAACTCATCAAAAATTCCTCAAGGTCTCTTTTATATTGCGGCCAAACCGTCTCGAAAAAACTCAAATAACATGTTCAACGAGCATGGAATTAACCTTTCAAAATAAGTACATGCTACACTTAACTCTAAGCTCAAAACCTACTACAAGTAAAAATGAAAATCCATAATCAAATTCTTAGACACTAACAACACGATGAACAGCAGAATCTTGACATATTTAAGGAATACAACTTCCTCACCGAATACTATGATCAGGATAATGACCTTTTCGGTTTTATTATGCCTCGTGATTCGAGTCCTTTACAAAACACTGTTTTCTTCTCTGGCAAAACCTGCTAACCATTCAATCTAGAATGAAAAATCCAGGATCTTCTTAAATAGTTATTTATATATCCCAGCTTGCCCTTGTCGATGAAATAGGCTAATCTTCTCCTTATTTACTTCTACTCCTGTAGTGGATTAGAAATCTCCCATTACCTTTTTTCTGATTTTATGATCATCACTTTTTGCTTATGAATAATATTGTCGAACTGATTGGCAACACTCCAATTGTCCCAATTTCCAAATTAAATCCAGCGAACAATGTTTCAATTTTTGGAAAACTTGAATCATGTAATCCTGGAGGATCCGTCAAAGACCGCATCGCCCTTTCCATGATTGAAGCAGGTGAAAAGAGTGGCGACCTAACCAAAGACAAAATTCTTTTGGAGGCTACCAGTGGCAATACTGGCATTGGCCTCGCCATGGTTTGCGCTGCCAAAGGTTATAGATGTCATTTAGTAATGCCTGAATCTGCGAGTATTGAACGACGACAGATCCTGGCTGCCTACGGGGCTAAGTTAATCCTGACTCCTGCCAAAAGAAGTACCGATGGGGCAATTGAAAAAGCCTATGAAATGGCACTTGAAAATCCTGAACTTTATTTCCTCACCGATCAGTTCAACAATCCAGACAACTGGAAGGCACATTATAACAAAACAGGCCCGGAAATCTGGAAACAAACAGAAGGCAAAGTTACCCATATTATTACAACTTTAGGAACATCCGGCACTGCCATGGGTCTGAGTAAATATTTCAAAGACAATCACCCGGAAGTTCAGGTAATTGCAGTCGAGCCTGCCTACGGCCATAAAATCCAGGGACTCAAAAACATGAAAGAGTCCTACAAGCCTGGAATTTTTAACAAAATTACTCCTCACAAAATAGTAACGGTCGCTGATGAAAATGCCTTTCGTGCCGCCCGACTCCTCGCCAGGAAAGAAGGGATATTTGTCGGCATGAGTTCTGGCGCTGCCATGTATGCAGCAATTGAACAAGCCAAAAAATTAGACCAAGGATATATTGTCGCCATACTCCCCGATGGCGGTGAACGATACCTGAGTACCCCTCTTTTTACCCGGTCACCAAAAGCTGAAACAAAGACCCAACAGCTCATGTTTTACAATACCATGACCAGAAAAAAAGAGGCTTTCAGACCAATCAATATCGACAAAGTTACCTTCTATGCTTGTGGCCCGACAGCATACAAATCTCCCAATATAGCCCACTGTAGACGTCTTGTTGTCGCTGATTTGATTGCCAGGTATTTAGAAGCAAAGGATTACAAAGTAGATTCATATATGAATTTTACCGATCTTGATGATAACACCATTGCTGCAGCAGAAAAAACAGGACTTACCCTGGAAGAACTGACTGATAAATACATCAACGAGTTCATGGATGCCATTTCCATACTTGGAGTAAAAAAAGCCACCGGCTATCCAAGGGCCTCTGAAAATGTCACCGATATGATAGAGATCACCCATGAGTTGATTCATAAGGGTTATGCCTATGAAAAACATGGCTCTATCTACTTCGATATTTCTAAATTTAAAAACTATGGCAAACTATCACGAATAGATTTAAGCAAAATGCAACTCGGACGAACTGTTGATTTGGACAATTATGAAAAAGATAATCCCAGAGATTTCACCCTGCTGAAACGTTCAACCCTGTCAGAACTGAAAAAAGGTATCTTCTATAAAACCGACTGGGGAAATGTTCGGCCAGGCTGGCATATAGAATGTTCTGCCATGTCAACCAGGTTTCTTGGCGAGACCCTCGACCTCCACACTGCCAGCCAAAACCTGATGTTTCCCCATCATGATAACGAAATTGCCATTGCCGAAGCGTTAACAGGAAAGCCCCTTGCCAATTACTGGCTGCATTCCGGTCAGCTCTTGCGCGAAGGGAAAAAGATGAGCGAAGACTCCGACAATGTCGTTACCTTACAGGACGTACTCGACAAGGGTTTCACAGGACGGGAACTGCGTTTTCTCCTACTAGCGCTTTACTATCGAAAACCACTTAATTTTACTTTTAAGCGTATGCAAGCTTGCAGAAAAGCATTGCAACGAATGGACGAGTTTACCTCAAAACTCCTTTGCCTGCCACCAGGTCTTCCTCATTCAGATGTTGCTGCCTATGTTGCAGATCTTGAAATAGATTTCTTTGTGGCCATGGATGATGACCTCAATATTTCTCGCGCCTTGGGTTCGCTTTTTGACTTTATCAAAAAGATAAACCCGATCCTGCAAACCAACAGCCTGGATCTTGATCAGAAAGCCTATATTCTGGTGATACTGCGCAAAATAAATAGCATACTTGGAATCATGCGCCTGGAAAATTGCCCTCTTACCCCTGAGATAGACCGCTTAATTCAGGAACGGGAGCAAGCACGTCAGGAAAAAGACTGGAAAGCCGCAGATCTGGCAAGAGATGAACTGCTTCGCAGGGGTGTTACCGTACGAGACACAGCAAGCGGACCTGTCTGGGCTCAGGTTGAAGAGGGAATTGAAAATTAATACATTTTCCATTGCAATTGTGTGTTGATTTCCTGACCCAATCCCGTTACATTGCATCACTCAAAATACATGCGCGCCAGTAGCTCAGCTGGATAGAGCAACGGCCTTCTAAGCCGTAGGTCCAAGGTTCGAATCCTTGCTGGCGTACCAGATAG
>CAMYOP010000249.1 GCA_947260045.1 uncultured Desulfobulbaceae bacterium | reverse complement strand
TTGTACGTACAAAAAAAAATTACATATATATATATACAATTTAGCAACTGACTGAAAGTGTATATAAATTTGGCTGGCGAAGAAATTGTAATTTTAATTGAATAAGATGGCGTTTTTCATTTTACATCGCATAATAGATACACAATTTGGTGTGAACTGGAGAAGAGCTGTAGGGAGATGTAAAGAACATGAGTAATGATTATAAAGTCGCCGATATGAGTCAGGCGGAATGGGGACGCAAGGAAATTGCCATTGCTGAAACCGAAATGCCAGGTCTTATGGCTCTGCGAGAAGAGTATAAAGGCAAAAAACCGCTTGCTGGTGCACGGATAGGCGGTTGTTTACATATGACCATTCAGACAGCAGTGTTAATGGAAACACTTGTTGATCTGGGCGCAGAAGTGCGCTGGTCTTCCTGCAACATCTTTTCCACACAGGATCATGCTGCTGCAGCAATGGCTGCCGTAGGTATTCCGGTTTTCGCCTGGAAAGGTGAAAGTGAAGAAGAATTTTGGTGGTGCATAGAAAAAACAATTTTCGGACCCGATGATTGGCGACCAAATATGATTTTGGATGATGGTGGTGACCTGACCCAGATTATGCATGAAAAATATCCGGAATATATGAAAGATGTTCGCGGTATTAGCGAAGAAACCACAACAGGGGTATTACGTTTAAATGAGATGGCACGGGATGGGAAATTAATGTGCCCTGCGATTAACGTCAATGACTCTGTGACAAAATCAAAATTTGATAATCTGTATGGCTGCAGAGAGTCGCTTCTGGATGGTATCAAGCGGGCAACTGACGTTATGATAGCAGGTAAAACAGCAGTGGTTGTCGGTTATGGTGATGTTGGTAAAGGATGCGCTCAGGCATTACGCGGAATGGGTGCAACTGTATTGGTTACTGAAATCGACCCAATCTGTGCTCTCCAGGCGGCAATGGAAGGCTATAGAGTTGTGACCATGGAGGAGGCTGCTCCTCTTGGTGAAATTTTTGTTACTTGTACTGGAAACCTAGGAGTTATAACCAGACCGCACATGGATGTGATGAAGAATCAGGCTATTGTTTGTAATATCGGTCACTTTGATTCTGAAATTGATATCGCCTCTGTTCGTGATCTCGAATGGGAAAACATTAAACCACAGGTTGACCATATTATTTTTCCTGATGGAAAAAGGATTATTGTGCTTGCTGAAGGAAGGCTGGTAAATCTCGGTTGTGCCACTGGGCATCCCAGTTTTGTTATGAGCAACTCTTTTACCAATCAGGTTCTGGCTCAGATTGAACTGTGGGATAATTATTCGAGTTATGAGAATAAGGTTTATTTTCTGCCTAAAAAACTTGATGAAATGGTGGCACGGCTTCACTTAAAAAAAATCGGGGTAAACCTCACTCGACTGACTAAAGAGCAGGCTGACTATATTGGCGTCGATCAGAATGGGCCATATAAGCCTGATTATTATCGCTATTAATCTATGATTGCTGCTCCTGGATGATGAGCAAAATTCCGGTTGTCAGTTGTATTGAAAAAGCAGGGCTTTTATGCCCTGCTTTTTTTTGTGAGACTTATTATAAGATCCATATAAAGACATTTTTATCTTAATTTCAATTTTCCAGTATCGAGAGTTATGTTCGTTAACAGTCGTATGATTCGTTATCTCTTTCTCTATTGTTTCCTTTTTCTCTTATTAACAGGTTGCGCTGTCAATTCTCAGCCTCGAATAATGGAAACCACCGCGTATTGCGGCTGCGGTCAATGCTGTAGTTGGGAACGCGGAAGCTGGAAGATGCTGAAACTTGATTTTTGGAATCGCTATATTTCTAAAGGCCCACAGGCAGGTCAAGAATATTCAGGTCTGACAGCATCTGGTACCAAACCAGTTGAGCCGGTACCAGGTCTTTTTTCCATGGATAGTTTAAGACAACCATGGATGATTCCCGTTCGGCTTATTTTTCCCTGGCTTTGGTTGCAAAGGGATGGAACCATTGCAGCTGATACAGAATATTATCCTTTTTTGACACGTATGTATGTTCCTGGTTATGGCTGGGGAAAAGTACTTGACAGAGGTTCTGCTATTAAGGGTCCAGACAGACTTGATCTTTATTTTTCTTCGCATCAGGAAGCATTGGAGTGGGGAAGGAAAAAAATTCAAGTAAGGATAGTACGGTGACAAAAGAATATATAGAAATAATAGGTGGTGGTCTTGCCGGATGTGAAGCTGCCTGGCAGGCTGCAAAGAGAAAAATACCTGTTGTCATGTATGAGATGAGGCCTCATCGTTTCAGTCCTGCTCATCATACAGAAAATCTTGCTGAACTGGTTTGTTCCAATTCCTTTCGTTCCGATGCTGTGGATTCTGCCGTTGGCCTTTTGAAGGAGGAAATGCGGTGTTTTGATTCTCTCATGATGAAGGTTGCAGAAGAAACGTCTGTTCCGGCAGGAAAAGCTTTGGCTGTGGACAGAGAAAAGTTTGCTGCCCGAGTCAGTGAGCTGATCGAGCAAAATGAATATATCAGTGTCAAGCGTCAAGAGATAGAAGCGATACCTGAACTAGGGGACAATCCTGTAATTTTAGCAACAGGACCGCTTAGTTCTGAGAAGGTGACTGCAAGCCTGATGGAGATTACAGGTGAACAGAATCTTGCTTTTTATGATGCAATAGCACCTATTATTGATGCTGCGAGTTTGAACATGGATATTATTTACCGTAAATCTCGGTGGGAAGATGAAAATCCAGGTGATTATCTAAACTGTCCCATGACTAAGGATGAATATTTTCATTTCATCGATCTGCTTCAAGGGTCTCAAACCGTTCCCCTTAAAAGCTTTGAAGAGCCTAAGTATTTTGAAGGGTGCCTGCCCATTGAAGTTATGCTTGAAAGGGGTGAGCAGACCTTACTCTTTGGCCCGATGAAACCAGTTGGCCTGGCTGACCCAAATGGAAATGTCCCATTTGCAGTAGTCCAGTTGCGAGCAGAGAATAGAGCAGAAACTTCTTATAATATGGTTGGCTTTCAGACAAAACTTACCTATGGCGCACAAGAAAAGGTTTTCAGGGCCATTCCAGGACTTGAAGACGCTGAATTCCTTCGTTTAGGCTCTATTCATCGCAATACCTTTATATGTGCACCTGAGCTACTCTTGCCTACCTTGCAAATGAAAAAACGACCCAACTTGTTTTTAGCTGGTCAGCTATCAGGGGTTGAAGGATATGTTGAATCTGCTGCAATGGGTCTGATAGCAGGGATTAATGCTGCCAGGATGGTAGGGGGAAAGGAGTTAATTGTACCACCGCCAGAAACTGCCCATGGCGCACTTCTTCAACATCTTACAGCAACTGAGCCGAAGCGATTCCAGCCCTCAAACATTAATTTTGGTTTGTTTCCTCCTCTTGGTAAAAAAATTCGAAAAAAGGAAAGAGGGCAGTACAGAATGACGCTTTCCTTAGCGACTCTACAGTCATGGCTCGTTGATACTGGTATGTAAATCATAATGGCTTGAAATGATTCTGCTGGAATGCTTTTTTAAGAAGAAGTAATTTGGAAAGCATTGCTTTTAGTGGACAAAAGGATCAATAAAAATTATGAATGAGGTAGTTGTAATTCGTTACTTGGGAAACGCTAATAAAATTGTCAAGGAGTTATGATGACGCGTATATTTTCTATTGCTTCTTTTATGTTGGTCATGCTCATGTTTTTTTCTGTGCAATTTGTTAGTGCTAGCAAACAGGAAGAAATGTATGAAGACCTCTTGGATGAGCAAGGCTATGTGGTTAAGAGCACAATCATAACAGAATCCCCGACTTATTTTAAGGTTGAGGTTGAGGCCTTGGATGATGTGACTTTACAGTGTACGGCCTATTATCTGGATGAGGTTAAGAGTACTGATTCTTACAGGATCACTCCTGTTGATGAAGAAATTATTTTCAGGATTTTGGATAGTAAGGTTACAAGGTTTGAATGCTTGAAAAAAGAAGAATAAAATTCTAAAGTTTTAATTTTTCCTGTTAATCATAGTACAGTGGGAAGGGTAGACACGAGTCTGTTTTCAGAGAATTGACTGAAACGGCAATCATAAAAAAAAGGAAGCAAAAATATCAATTTTTGCTTCCTTTT
>CAMYOP010000248.1 GCA_947260045.1 uncultured Desulfobulbaceae bacterium | reverse complement strand
CCAAAACGCATTTTTTTTAGTGACCCTTGAATCGCTCTGTTGGTACTGTTAGACTCATTTAATTAAAGATGTCTTGGGCCTGGGTTGCTGCCATCTTTTTGTTTTAATAAGAGTAGCACTACGCATGTTCTAATTAATTCGGAGTTGGATAAAATGGGTTTTTTAAGAAAAACAGCTTATTTTTTGATAGTCGTTTTTCTTTTTTGCCTGTTTATCATAGCTGGTCGCAATAAAGTTGCAGAAATGCTCATTGGCCTGTCAATTGATCGTGTAGGTGGAACTGACTACCACGTAGCAAAAGTAGATATTGACTTAAATGAGGTAAAACTTGGAGAAGCCTCTTTTAGGATGGGGGACCACGCAGCTTTTAAAACACTTACCATTCACAATCTTTCCCTCAAGTATTCCGTTTCCAAACTACTCAAAGGGAGAATCGACACAGTTGAAATTGATCAACTTGAAATCGTCTTAGCAGAGAAAAAGAAAGAGTCTGCCCCTTTTTCCCTAAATCGTCTGCAATTACCTGAAAAAATATGGAATCTTGATCTTCCTTTTAAGCATCTTGCCATCAACAAACTGCTGATACGCAACATTCATCATAGCCTTGATCAGCTCCAATCGTCATTGGATCTGGTGCAGGAAGCAAAACAGATACAGCTAACCCTGGATTCCTCATCAGGCAATAAGCCACCATTTTTGATCCGAGTGCGCCTTTTGCCAAATCAATACTTATATTGTGACGTGTATGAGGGGCATAATGGGGTCAGCCCACTGCTACAGATAAAGCTGCATCAGGAAAATACCAAAACCAAAGCAAACTGGAAGATTGTCGGTCCTGAGTTTTTAGAGCTTGCCAGACTCTATGGTGTAAACCTTCCGGAAAATGTTTTTATTGGTCAGCTGGTTGGTTCAGGAAGTTTTGTTTTTAATAATGCATCTACATCATCTTTGCAGATTTCTTCGCATCTTGACAAGTTTACCTGGAAAAATGTAAAGGCAGGATCAGGTCAAATATCTTTAAGCATTGAAGTTCTTGAGCAGGAAGGTAAGAGGAATATTACTTTTCAGGATGGTAGTTCTGTTCACTTGGGCCAGTTGATGACAAACAATATAAAAATTGGGGAGTTTAAAGCTTTCATTTCTCCTGTTGTTTTAATAGACCGGGTTGGCTTTCATTTGAAAACAGGACAAGAAGACAGTTTTGAGGTTAAAAATATCTCACTTGGGAGTTTACAGGTAGATAAAATCAGGATTGAGCCCCACTTTTCCGTGACTAGAAGTGTTGGAAAAGGAATCGACCTGCTGCTTTTAAGGCATTTTGCCATACAGGTAGACAGCTTGCAGATTGGTCAGGATATATTACCAATGATTACAGCTCGCCTTCAAAAAGATTCAGCTTTGAGCCTCTCTCCACTGTTTGGAAATATTATATCTGAAGAGCAACGTTGGATTTTTGAAACGGGTGAGCTGAAACGAAAAGATATTCAGGTGATGCCAGGACCTCTGCAGATTACTCTTAATCCTTTGCATATTAAACTCGGAACCGAAAACAGGGTTGAAGGTACTGCTCAAATTTCAGAGTTAAGCGTCTTAAAAAAACCTTTTCAAGTCGCATTTGCAGGCATTGACTTGACCTATAAAGTAAGTCTAAAAAATATCCAATTGTCTGGTACGGGAGCTTGGCAGAGTGTTCCAGGTGAAATACTATTTTCTCTTCAACACGGCTTTTCTGGAAAATCCGGCAGGGCAATTGTTAGCCTGGCCCAGCCACTTGTTTTTGGAGAAAATGATGTAAGTGTTGAAAAACTCCTTGGCTCCTGGCCGTTTGAATATAAGCTTAGCAGTGGAGTTCTTGACCTGTCCTCCCTTTTTACGTGGGATAAGGGGGGCTCTTTTCACATGCAAGCAGCATTGGAAGTTCGTGATGGTGCTGGTGCATATAAAGCCTTAGGCTTTGAAGGACTGAATTTTGATCATACCTTCACCTTGGCACCAGAAATATATTCTTATAAGTCTGGGAAAATATCTGTCGACACAATAAATGCTGGCATTGAAGTAAATAATTTAGAGGCTCTTTTTGAGTTACAAAAGACAAAGCGAGGCAGGTATCCTCTCTTAGCAGTGGATAATTTATTTGCGTCCCTCTTTGGGGGCAGTGTGCAGGCAAACAATATTTATTATAATCTCGAAAAACGAATTTCTAATTTTGATCTGCAATTAGATAATATTGATTTGGCAAAGGTAATTGAACTGCACAAAATTAAAGGTCTTAATGCAACTGGACTTGTCGATGGTAGCTTTCCCGTGCAAATTTCAGGAAAGCAAGTACGTATAGAAAATGGTTCTTTAACCAGTGCGGTTCAAGGCGGGCTCATAGAGTATATATCTTCTCCTCTTGCTGTAACATCATCGTCTCTTACTGGTCTTGTCAAAAAAGCCCTGGAAGAGTTTCATTATAATATTTTGCAGGCAAAAGTGAATTATGCTCCAGATGGTATGCTTAGCCTGGATATGCATCTTGAGGGCAAAAGTCCAAAGTTGGAAACAAGTAGACCCGTTCATCTTAATGTGAATGCTGAGCAGAATGTTCTTTCTCTCCTTAAAAGTCTTCAGTATACTGAGGGCGTGACAAAAGAGCTGGATCGCAAAGTTCAGGAGTATTACAATAAAAAGAAACAGTAAGACAAACGAAACTGGGGGACCCCATGTATAAAAATAGTATTTTGTTAATGGTGTTAGCTTGTTTCACTGTGAGCTGTTCACCTACGGTTAAGATGGCCGCTCCGGAAAAGCCAATAACCATTAATTTAAATGTGAAAATAGAGCATGAAATCAAGGTAAAGGTAGAAAAAGAGCTTGATAATGTATTCAGTGAAGACAGTGGTCTTTTTTAAAAAGGGGTGACGATATGATAAAAAAAATATTAGTTCTCTTGATGATGGTAACTTTTATGTGTTTGGCCCAACCTGTTTTTGCCATTGATTTACAGGCCGCTAAAGATCAAGGTCTGGTTGGGGAAGCTCTTACAGGATATTTACAACCAGTTAAAGCTGCGAATCCTGAAGTTCAGGCACTTGTTGATTCAATTAATAGTCAACGAAAACAGCAGTATAAAAGTATTGCTCAGCGTAATAAAACAAGCTTGCAGGCTGTGGAACAATTGGCTGGAAAAAAAGCAATGGAGAAGTCAAAGCCTGGTCATTTTATTAAGTCTGGTGGCAGTTGGGTCAGGAAATAAAGCTGATACTGCTCAAATGATTACATTTTGCCATGATGAAGAATTGAGAGCAATAACTTGAATCCCATAATGCCTGCAATAAGGAATCCTCCCAGGCCAATGATCGAAATGTCATGCCATTTTGGGGGGATACCCGAAAGGACTATGAGGGATGAGCCAATGATAAGGGCTGCCAGGACAATTGCAAATGCCACTCGATTAGATATTCTATCCAGTGAGGTTTGCAGTGAGGCAAGTCCGTGATGCTCAAATTCTATTTTTATTTTGCCTTTCCGAAGTTGGCCGAGAATTGTCTGCACTTCCATGGGAATATCTCGAAATAGATCCACATAGTCAGAACCTGTTTGCTCGAACTCCTGAGCCAGGCGGGCAGGTTTCAGGCGTCCTGTTTTGATTTTCGTCATAAATGGTTCTGCCAGGCTGATCAGTTCCAGTTGTGGATCAAGTTTTTTGCCAACGCCTTCAATGGTGCTTAGAGCCTTGAGCATAAGGTAAAGATTTGGTCTGAAAAATATTTTGTGCCGCGAGATTAATTCCAGAAGTTGATGTAACATTTTGCCAACAGAAATTTCCCCTAGAGGGAGGTAGATGTACCTGTCTATATAGTCCCCCAGGTCAAGACTGAGTTCATCGTGATTAATTTCCCCATATTGAATGGTTAACTTGAGGACACCTTCAGTTACCTTACGTTCGTTTCCTCCAAGAATTGCCTGGATCAGTTCTGTAAAATCTTCCCTTTCACGTAGAGTCAAACGGCCCATCTGGCCAAAATCGATAAAGCAGATCACGTTATCAGGTAAAAAGAATATATTTCCTGGATGGGGATCCGCATGGAAAAATCCATGGATGAAAATTTGCTCCATTACGAGATTGGTACCTCTTTCGGCCAGAAGAGGGAGGTTGTGTCCTTCTTGATTCAGCTTTTCAATTTTAGAAGCCTTAA
>CAMYOP010000247.1 GCA_947260045.1 uncultured Desulfobulbaceae bacterium | reverse complement strand
GGAAAACATTGGACTTTAAAACACCTGAAGATTTGATGCATAATCATTTGGCAGCGCAGGCTGCCTAATCCGTATGCACTTCAAAGTTGAATCCGCGTTCTAAATTGCTTAATGATATTTGGTATTTTATTTCTGATTCCAGCGATCGCTAGCGCTGAGGAAATACTAGTGACTGATAGTCAGCTCAATGCGAACGCCAAATCAAAAAAACCCAAATTTGCCATTGGAATTGGCATCGCAACAGTAAGATTCGATACTAAGATTAAGATTACAAATAAAGATACCGGAAATTCAGTCTTTCTTGATCCGGAAGGCAACCTGGATTTGCCTGAAATTGCTACAGTGAATACCTTTTATTTAGCATTCAAACCCGCTAAAAAACATTCGTTTGGGTTTGCTTATTTTGCTGTTAAACGAGAAAACACTTTATTCGATGAGAGATTCACTTTTGATGATTTAGTCGTCATTTCTGGTAAAGCAACCTTAAGCGATGATACTAAGTTTTATTTTATTAATTACGATTATTCCTTGTACAGAGACGACAGAAGTAACGTGAATGCACTTTTCGGGATATCTGGCTTAGATCTTGAATACACGTTCTTAGCTGAATGGGAGTTAACTATAGGTGATGAAACAAGAATTGGAACATATCAAAATGAAGCGTCATTATTTGCACCACTACCAATGTTCGGCCTCGATATAGGATTTGACATAACTCAAAAATGGAGCATCAGCACAAAATTGGCATTCGTGTATGGAGAATATTAAGATATTAGCGCAGGTGCTGTACAAACAGGTATGACCACCAAATATCGACGTGCAAGCCTTATTTTTGGCGGAGTGCTTATGTACAGTTTGGGTGTGTTGATGATCTTCTTTCCTGACGCCCTTATCTTTTGATAATTTTTGGAATAAAGGCGAGAGAAGCATTGTCTTGAAGAAAAATTACTGGCAATACTCTGAGCATACTAAAATCATGAGTGTTGAAAATCTGGTGGAGCTGTAAATTTTTTTTTTATAAGAGGCGCAGAGGGTCAAAGGCACAGAACCACAATGTTGTTTTAGTATTGTCCCCATGGAACAGCCGGGAAGCAACAGTAGGTTTACCAGATCGAACAGAGATGTTCTCCTTAGACTCTGTGCCTTTGATTCTCAGCTGTCATGATCTTTGTAATATGACTCATTACTTCCCCTTCCCACCTTCCGAAATTCGATCTGTCAGCGCAAAGAGTACTCCTGAAATTACAAAGCCTAAATGAAGTGCAAGTTTCCAGCCTAATTGTTCGCCTGTGAGTTGGCCTGCATCAATAAATGCTTTGAGCATTTCAACTGCAGAGATGGCGACGATGGCGCCAATGAGCTTGATCTTCAAATCTGCAAAACCAATTTTGCCCATCCAGCCAGGCCTGTCCTTGTGATCGCCGATGTCGAGTTTTGAGACAAAGTTTTCGTAGCCACTGAAAACAATGATTAAAAGCAGGCAGGCAATAAGAGTGGTATCAACAAGGGTAAGAATGCTAACGATTGCATTGATCTCAGAAGCAATAAATAAACTGGAGACAAGTGAAATAAGTTCTTTGGTAAATTTGATTATCAGGACAATGATTGCGATGATGAGTCCGACAAAGAAAGGAGCCAGTAACCATCGACTTTTAAAGATAAGGGATTCAAGAGTGTGCTCTAATTGTTTCATCCTGTTGTCCTCCTTGCAGGGAAGTAGGTCCAAAAATGAATGAGGCGAGTCTGTTTTTCTCTGGCTGAGGTGATTTTCAGAAGTTCTTTGGCTAAACGATGTTTTTCCTTGCGCCGCCTGCTTAAAAGCAATTGCAGGAAAATTCACGTTTGCCAAGATCTGCTGAAAAATGTTCAACAGCAAAATGAAAACAACCTATACTAGTATCTGAGGTGAGTCATAGTTTCTGATTGGAAACTATATGCTGCTATTATAAAGCTTAGCGGGGAATTGGATCAAGTTTTATATTTGATATTTTCCAAACTGGATTTTGTCGTGTGCTCATGCGCTGTTTTGGAAAAATCTTTTGCTTGATAATAACTCCCTACTGCTTACCATTGTCTGCACGGATAGTTTTTTTGATTCCTATTCAAGCAGTATGAGAAATATCATGCCAAGTAAATAGGTTGAATGGCTATATATATTTGATACTAATACTTTTTTGTTTGCTTGAGAGTGCTTTTTAAAAATTGTTTTGTCGATTGTCTTTAATTTGATAAGTATAGAGTAGAATTATATTTCGATCAGTTTTTTTGCATGCTTTAAATCTTGTGAACCATATGTAAACTCTGCGGACAGTTTTCAAAATTGTCCGCAATCCATTAATTTGAAGTGGAGGCAACATGTCTAATTTTACAAAAATTCTTGGAACTTTGATGCAGGCAGGTATGTCACAGTCAAGCAAATCACGGGCTGGCCAGGCACTTGGAGGGAAAAGTGGTGCTGGTTCACTTACAGACCTCCTTGGTGGCTTAAATGATATGATGGGTGGAGCCCAAACAAGTCGAGGTGGAAGCGGGGGCGGAGGTTTATCTGGTGGCTTAGGCGGTATGCTTTCTGATGTGCTTGGTGGAGCAGGGAAAGGTATGGGGGCCAATAAAAATGTAGCCCTTGGTGGGCTTGGTGCTCTGGTTGGCGCTCTTCTGGGTGGAGGTAAATCATCAGGAAAAGGGGCGATAGGAGGGGGAACATTGGCTATGCTTGCCTCGCTTGCATTCTCTGCACTACAGAAAGCCGGGCAAAAACCGTCTCAGATTCCCCGTGGTCTCTTAGAGCCTGTCACTCCTCAGCAAGAGCAGGATCTCGAGGATGATGCTGGCGTTATCATCAAAGCAATGATAAATGCAGCCAAAGCAGATGGCAAAATTGATTCTAAAGAAATTTCAAAAATAGTCGGCAAGCTTGAAGAAGATGGTCTAAGCGCTGAAGAAAAAGAATTTATTGTTACCGAAGCTAATAAACCCCTTGATGTACGAGAACTTGTCAGGGCAACTCAGGGAAGGGACGACCTTGCGGTTGAGGTTTATGCTGCCTCACTATTGGCCATTGAGGTTGATACGGTAGCAGAACAGCAATATATGAATCAATTAGCATCTGAATTGGGGATTTCATCCCAAGTGGTTGGTCATGTCCAAGAGAGTTTGGGTATGAGGCTGATCTGAAAATTTTATCCTTTTGTGGAGTCATCTTTCAGTCAAGCTTGTGGGGGCTTTATAACAAGTTAATTTTGTTGATCGTAGCATAAAAAAGGCGACTTATAGAAAAGGCTCTTTTTTTATGCTTTTTTTGTTTATTTGGAACTCGCGGGGGATTTGCTTTTGAAGTGAGCATGATACCCCAGGCCAGAACCGATAAAAAATAATGGTGTTACGCTCCTTATAGGGACTTATTCCTCAGAAGCTCCTTCCAGTTGGGCCTTGAGCTCATCCACATGGTATTTTTCCAGCATAGTCTTTACCTTCCAGGGTTCTGAAAGACAGACAGAGCCAAGGCCAGAATCACTCATTTGTTTACAAAATTTAAGGAATTCGCTCATCAATCTGGTCATTACCTTACCACGATGATGGATAATAAGAAGCTGCCTGTGCATGTCGATCGATTCCACAGATAAGCTTTTGAGCCATCCCTGTTCTACCTCTCTGCTGATTGTCAGGTTTGAGAGACAGGCTGCGCCTGCACCAGACTCAACAGCTTTTTTTACGGCCTCGGTGTGGCCAAGTTTTGTTGCTATTTTTAGTTGTGAGGCGTGGGCGCCCAATTTGCTTTTAAAAATTTCTGCGGTGCCTGAGCCACCTTCACGCATAACCCAGGTGGTGTCTTCCAGGTCTTCAGGGATTTGAAAACGTTCTTTCTCGTTTAATTTGTGATTAGGGCTGATAACAACAACCAGCTCGTCTTCAAACCAGGGAATAGTCAATATATTTTTATCACTGACCTGACCCTCGACAAAACCTAAATCCAATTTACCTTCACAGATAAGTTCTTCGGCGCGTTGGGTGTTGACAACCAGTGAGTTGATACTTGCCTCAGGATAAATTTGCATGAACGCGCCAATCAGGTAAGGAAGAACATAGTTGCCGATAGTTGAACTGGCGACAATTTCCAGAGACCCTGCAACGACTTCCTTATCTTCAGTGAGCATTGCTTCGATATTGTTGACGCGATAGAGAATATCTTTGGAGAGGGGTAGGA
>CAMYOP010000246.1 GCA_947260045.1 uncultured Desulfobulbaceae bacterium | reverse complement strand
ATTCTTGTATTTCTTACATTGGGAGCAGTGGCAGTGTTCTATGGTGTCATGCTTGGCCTGCGACAAAACAGACCAGGATCGATCCTAGCGGGATCCAGTATCAGCCAGATGGGTCTTGTTATGGTCATTATCTCCTGTGCTCTTCTTTTTCCAGAGCTTAAAGCTTCAGCATACTTCCTGCTGACATTCTGGGCTATTCATCATGGCCTGGCAAAAGCTTCTCTGTTTCTGGGTTGGGGTCATTTCTCAAATTCAGAAAAAAGCCAATCCCGGTTCAAGATGGCTTTGCTTCTTTTGCCATCTCTGTCTCTTTGTGGTTTCCCTTTTACCAGTGGCTGGGTGGCTAAAAGTAAATTAAAAGCAATTTTCATGTATCTTCCAGATATTTATCACCAAGTAGCGTTTACTTTTCTTGCTTTTTCATCCATTGCCACAACAGTATTAATGCTCCATTTTATAAACCTCACACTGCAGTCCTCAGCAGAAACAAAAAGAGTAAATAACAATCCCTTCAAGGCACCTCTCATGGTAGTTGTTTTTGTTTCTTTCCTTTTTATATGGTTATGGCCTCCTGCAGCAGAGCTCGCTCAAGATAGCTTAAAAATATCAAAAATACTCTCAGGAATACTATCCATCGCCGGAGGTGCCGCACTGTACCTTTATCTCAAAAGAATGCTTCCAGAAGTACCAGTGACAGATCCTGGAAAAGAAGCAAGTGACAAAAATACTGCTCCAACAGAAAAGTTCCACGAAACTATCGGTGCCTCACTTTCTTATCATCAAGCAAACATACATCTTGAGTTCAACAAAACCATTACGATATTAAATCAGTACTACAAACAGTTGATTGGTAAACGTTTAAGCAGGTGGGAAAAAATTTTGGGGAGATGGGCAGTTGTCGGGCTTGTTTATGTGGTGCTTATCTTTGTTTTATATACAGCCCTCTTGCAGCATGCTTTGTAAAAACATAAAAATGTAGTAAGCCTTTACTACCAAGCAAAATCGAAATTCATTTATTTAATTCATTTTCAAATATTTAGACTAAGTCTATCCTTGAACATTACTTGATGTTCGAATAATATTTATTTTATACTTATCGTTAAACACTCACTGGAGATGCCTTAGAAATGGACAATGTGCTCTATGCGCTTGGTCTAACCATGTTTGCAGGACTGGCAACCGGAATTGGCAGTGTGCTGGCATTTGCAGCCAAACGGACTAACTATAGATTTCTTTCTATATCAACTGGTTTTTCCGCGGGTGTCATGCTCTATGTGTCCTTTGTTGAAATTTTTATTAAAGGAGCCGATGCCCTTGTGGTTTCCTACGGTGAGTATTGGGGGCACTGGATAAATGCCCTGTCCTTTTTTTGCGGTATCCTCTTAATTGTTGTCATTGACACCTGCATCCCTTCCGCTGAAAACCCCCACGAAACCTATTCAATTGAAGAAATAGAACCACTACATGACGATTCCGCACCTCTTCCTGATTTTACTGCAGAGGTTGATGATTCAAATATTGCTTCAGGTGCCCATACCCATGGCCATAATCACACAAAACTCATGCGGATGGGTTTATTTACAGCCCTTGCAATTGGTATCCATAATTTCCCAGAAGGGCTTGCCACCTTTCTGGCTGCACTGCAGGATCCAGACCTCGGAATTGCCATTGCCATTGCTGTTGCCCTCCATAATATTCCAGAGGGCATAAGCGTCTCCGTCCCCATTTACTATGCCACTGGCAGTCGGAAAAAAGCATTTATCTACTCCTTTCTCAGTGGCTTATCAGAACCCATCGGTGCAGGCATTGCCTATCTTGGCATTCGCTTCTTTCTTGGTGGTGACTCGGGCGTCATTCCACCTCAAGTCATGGGTATTTTGTTTGGCGGAGTCGCTGGAATCATGGTCTACATCAGCCTGGATGAGCTTTTACCAACCAGTCGCGCCTATGGTAAGGGTCATGATAGTCTTTTTGGCCTTATTGGAGGCATGTTTGTCATGGCCCTCAGCTTGCTCTTAATGAAATAAAAGAGACGTGAATTTGATATTATGCGTGGGATTTTAATAATTATAGCGAAGCTGAGCAATTAATAATGCATCATCTTCAGCTTTGTAGACAATTCGGTGTTCATCTGTAATTCAGCGGGACCAGTACCCCGAGAGACCGTGTTATAAAGGCTCAGGTTTAGCTATCCTCTCGTACGGTACACGTTGGATATCACGAATAAGAAGGTTTATACGTTTTATTGTTTTTTTGTCGGTTTGCTGCCAGTCAAGGTAGTCTTTCCATGCATTTTCAGCAAAGATGAGCTTCAATCAAAAAGCTCCTTTTCTGAACCTTCACCAGCTTCAAGTTCAGCGATAGACTCAAGAAGTCGACGAGCATTTTTAGGACTTCTCAACAAATAAGCAGTTTCTTCCAGAGCTTGATAATCTTCAAGAAACATCATCACAAGCGGTTGTGCTGTTTTACGGGTAATAACAACAGGAGAATGGTCGTCACAAACTTTCTATATTGTTTTTACAAGGTTACCTCGAGCTGAGGTATATGTAATAGTATCCATTGATCACCTCCAACATGAACATGAACATGAACATGTACAGTAAACTGTACCACAAAACAAAATGCATAACAATTCTAAATAAATAGAATTCACGACTCTTGTCTTTGCATAGGGGAAAAACTCAATTTATTCAATTTTCGTTGAAGGGTCAAACATGCCCTTCTGAAGACTGGTATTCACGGGATCGGGGCCAAGCCAAATAGAGAGATAGGATGCAGCAAACTCTGCTCCTTCAACCAAGCCAAGGACATTGCCGTCCAAAGCCATCTCAAGTCCTCTGCCTGGTAGATAGGTGAAGGTGTAGCGCTGTCCTGCTTTGACATCCTGATACAGAGCGTTTAAGGCATTGAGCTGCGGTGTGAGTATTTTGGCTTTTTTCTCACCGACATTTCTGGCCATTAACTCAAAGCCGGTATCCTGAAAATCTGATGCTTTCATATCAACGAAAAAATAATATTCCAAACGCTTCGGAATGTTCTCAAGCACTCTGCTTACAGGAACATCTATTGGTTTGTAAAGCCCCACCAGGTAGACATTGATCAGGTATTTCCATTTAAGAATGCCAATTCCCTGCAATGAAAGCTGCACTTCCTCCAAAGAGATTTCATCCTGAAACCCAATTCCTCTATTGCTTGCACCATTTGCCTGATAACTGATGGTTGAGATAAAAATTACAAAAAAGATAAAAATTATACGTATTTTGTTCATCATTAATTCCTCATTGACGGCCAGAAACTGGCGGATGCTAAATTAGTCTGCAATTAGGGTTACCTTTATTTTCTATAATACTTGCTTTATAGTTATTAAAGTTTTATTTGTATCAATAATTAAAGCATTTACAAAGCTGTTGAGAATGGTTCCTTTGCATTTTTACTCTAAGTCTTCTACGCCAAAGGATTATGCTGAAAGTACTTTCATACCAGGGTTTTGTTATTCTACTCTATGCTGTAGCCTGGTTCTTCTTTGCGCTTTATAAAAAGAGGAATGACGTTGCAGATATTGCATGGGGTGGTGGTTTTGTGTTTGCTGCTCTCACTGCCTTTATGGTCCAGGGAGTGCAAGGCTCACGATCTATTCTTGTTCTTAATCTCGTAATTTTATGGGGTATGCGCCTGATGCTCCATATTGGCTGGCGCAATCGTGGCAAACCTTTTCCAGGTTTTTCTCTTACAGGGCTTTTTGTTGCTGATTATTTCTCTTCCCTCCACCTGGACCATCTCACAACCCTCTCCTCCTCTCACTTTTCTCGATATTCTTGGACTTGCAATCTGGATTTTTGGATTTTTCTTTGAAGCTCTCGGCGATTATCAATTGTTTGTTTTCAAAAAAAGTCCAGAAAACAAAGGAAAAATAATGACCACAGGCCTCTGGCAATTTACAAGACACCCCAATTATTTTGGGGAAGTGACTCTCTGGTGGGGAATATTTTTAATCTCTCTTTCTGTTCCAGGAGCCTATTGGACCATTATCGGTCCTTTGACTATCACCTACCTTATTCTCAAGGTTTCAGGCACTCCTATGCTTGAAAAAAAGTACACAGACAATCCCGAATACATGGCGTATATCCGAAAAACAAGCTCATTTTTCCCTCTTCCCCCAAAAAAATGAGGAGATAGCAATGATTCACTCCATTAAAGTCTACTTTGCCACCCTGCCAATATTTCTTGCAATTGACTTCTTTTGGCTTGGTTTTCTGATGTCCGACTTCTATAAATCAGAATTGGGAACGCTTTCCAGGGGATCATCGGGCTCCTATCAAACTGTATGGTGGGCCGCTATTATTGTATACATCTGCATTCCTCTGGGGATTATCCTCTTTGTTCTTCCCCGCGTTAGCAGTGAGAGTATATTTCCGTCTGCTTTAATCTGGGGCGGCCTCTATGGTTTTATTTTATACGCGGTCTATGACATGACCAATTACGCCCTTGTTGATAAATGGCCACTGCGTATGTCTCTGGTGGATATCTGCTGGGGTATATTTATCTGTGGTACTGTATCAACGGCTGGGGCGTTTCTGGACAGATGGATACAATAAAATTTGATTAAAAAGACAAAAGGATTGTAATGAAAATTGCGATTATCGGCAGCGGTATATCTGGCCTGACCTGCGCACATCTTCTTCACATAGAGCACAATATCACCATTTATGAAGCAAACGATTATATTGGCGGCCATACGCACACCATTGATGTTACCAGCAAGGATGGTCACTATAACGTGGACACAGGTTTTATTGTTTACAACGAAGAAACGTATCCAAACTTCTGCAAACTTCTAGAAAAAATCAACGTTCCCTCCCAGCCAACATCAATGACCTTCAGTGTCCGCTGTGACAAAACTGGCATTGAATATGGCTCAGATTCTCTCAACACCTTTTTTGCCCAAAGAAAAAACATTCTGTCTCTTCCTTACTGGAAGATGTTTTTTGAAATATTCAAACTCCGCCGCAACCTCGATACCTATCTGACCTCTGAACAGGGAGATATGTCACTTGGTGTGTTTCTCTCGAGCCACGGCTTTTCCCAAAGATTCATCAACCATTTTGTAATACCACTTGGCGCTTCGCTCTGGTCAGCAGAGCCTGGCAAGATCATGGACTTTCCAGCCCGCACCTTTGGTAACTTCTTTAAAAATCACGGTTTTTTACAACCAACAAATCCCATCCAGTGGCGGGTGATTAGGGGTGGCTCAAAACAATACGTAACAAAGCTTGTTGAACCCTTTGCTGAACATATCAAACTCAACAGTCCTGTTGCAAAAGTTGAGAGAAACGACCAGCATGTTGTACTCCATTGCCAAGATCAATCAGTTAGACAGTTTGACCAGGTAATTCTGGCAACCCACAGCGATCAAGCGTTACAACTCCTTGACGACCCCACAGAAGATGAACAACGAATTCTCAGCGCCATACCGTATCAGGAAAACAGCACTGTACTCCACACAGATGATAGCGTTCTACCGCGTAATAAAACAGCCTGGTCCAGCTGGAATTATCTCCTGGAAAAACAGCACATAGATCGTGCAGCAGTAACTTACAACATGAATATGTTACAGAATATTCAAGCATCCCAAACCTATTGCGTATCCCTGAATCTTGAACATGCCATCCAATCCGAACAGGTCATTGGCCGTTATCTCTACCATCACCCTGTGTTTATGAAACAATCAGTTCCTGCGCAGCAATCACACTCAATTATTAGCGGCCGCAACCGCACTCATTTCTGCGGGGCATACTGGGGCTATGGATTTCATGAAGATGGAGTAAAAAGCGGGCTGGCTGTCTGTAAATATTTTGGGAAGGAACTTTGACAATGCAGAGTTGTATTTATATTGGAGACCTCCATCACCATCGCTATTTTCCAAAAGAAAATATTTTCAATTACTCTGTATTTTTTCTCTTTCTTGATCTGGAAGAGCTCCCTGCTCTTTTTGAAAAGTACTGGCTCTGGTCTGTAGGAAAATCAAACCTGGCCAGCTTTCAACGACCTGACTACCTGGGACCAGCTCAAGTTCCGCTTGACCAGGCTGTTCGGGATAAGGTGGAACAGAAATATGGGAAAAGGCCAATGGGCCCAGTGCGGATGCTCACCCACCTCCGCTATTTCGGACACTGTTTCAATCCAGTTACATTTTATTATTGTTACGACCAGAAAGGAGAACAGGTAGAATATATTATAGCGGAAATTACCAATACGCCCTGGCTGGAGCGTCACTCTTATGTACTTGGCGAATCCGATAACCTGGATACAAGTCAGCAGAAACGATTTCAGTTTCAAAAAGCTTTCCATGTGTCTCCATTTATGGAAATGAACTTCAAGTATGACTGGCACTTCCCCGAACCAGGAGAAGAACTCAATATTCACATGATCAATTACAGGGAGACAACACAGTTTTTTGAAGCAAAGTTAACCATGGACCGAAAAGAAATCACAAATGGCTCCCTTGCAAAAGTATTAATCCGTTTTCCAGCCATGACCCTGAAGGTTCTTTCAATGATATACTGGCAGGCCTTTCGGTTGTGGCTGAAAAAAACCCCTTATTACGATCACCCTCAACAATCAGCTGATAAATAATGAGTAAAAAATACCAAGCAGTCAATGACTTAGAAAGAAATTTTTCTCTCAATCCACTTCAAGTCTGGTGTAAAAAAGCCTTATTTATGATGTTTGTCGGCTTGGAACGCGGCTCCCTCAGCATCAATAACTGTGGAACCCTCTACCAGTTTGGTTCCACAAAAAAAATATCTGGCCTCACTGCGTCGGTTTCTATCCATGATCCTCAACTCTATATAAACATCATCTTCAAGGGAAGTATGGGTGCTGCGGAATCATATATGAAGGGGCACTGGTCCACAGATAATCTGACCAATGTTGTGCGACTCTTTGTTTTAAACGCAGACATCCTCAATCGAAAAATGGATGGCGGCTGGTCAAAAATTACGGCACCCTTTATGTGGCTTATTCACAGACTTCGAAAAAACACTGAATGCGGAAGCAAAAAAAACATTGTCGCCCATTATGATCTCTCCAACGAATTCTTCAAACTTTTCCTTGATAAAACAATGGGATACTCCTGCGGAATATTTGAGCAGGAAAACTCCTCTCTGGAGGAAGCGCAACGGGCCAAGTTTGATCGCATCTGCCAGAAATTGCGTTTAAGCCCAGCTGATCATATCGTTGAAATTGGTGGTGGCTGGGGTGGTTTTGCAATGCATGCGGCCAGGAATTATGGATGCAGAGTCACGACTACAACTATATCAGACAAACAATATCATTATATGCGCGATCTCTTTCAGACAAACAGACTCAATGACCGCATCACCCTTCTCCAGCAAGATTATCGTACTCTCAGAGGCCAGTTTGACAAGCTTGTCTCAATTGAAATGATTGAGGCTGTTGGTCATCAGTACCTTGACACCTTTTTTCGATGCTGCTGTAAGCTCTTAAAACCAGATGGTTTAATGCTATTGCAGTCAATCACCTTGCCTGACCATGAATTCAATCGCCATAAACACGCTGTGGATTTCATCAAACGATATATTTTCCCAGGCAGCTGCATACCCTCTGTTGCGGCAATTTCAAACAGTGTTGCCAAAACCGATTTACGACTCATCCATTTTGAAGACATAACACCCCATTACGCTAAAACACTCAAGTTATGGCGTGAACGATTTTTTGAGAACCTCGACAAAGTGAAAGCAATGGGCTTTTCTGATCGTTTTATCAGAATGTGGGAATTTTATCTTGCCTCCTGTGAGGGAAGTTTTCAGGAGCGCTATAATGGTGATGTCCATATGTTATTTGCCCGTTCAGAAAACAGGCTTAATCCGATACTGCCTTCACTTAATAAATGACCAACAGTAATTGATGGATATACAAA
>CAMYOP010000245.1 GCA_947260045.1 uncultured Desulfobulbaceae bacterium | reverse complement strand
GTATTACCACAAGTGCAAATAATAACATTTGGGTTGTCTGGTCTTCTTTTGACGGGAAGGAATTTCATCTCTTTTTCAGAATATATGATGGGAAAAATTGGAGCCAGGAGGAGAAAATTGAAACTGGTTTTTCCTCAAATACAGCCCCAACCATTGCCTTTGATAAAGATGATGCCTTGTGGCTAGCTTGGTCTGCATTTGATGGTCAGGATGACGAAATATACTATTCAAAATGGAATGGCTTCGCCTTTGAGCCAGCTGCAAGGATAACAGATAATGAAACTCCTGATTTACTACCTATACTGAGTGTCGATCAAAAGAATGGAAAAATACAAGTTCAATGGCAGCAGGATACAGATGCTGGCTACAGAAATTTTCAGAGCTCTTTAACAGTAAATGGATGGACAGAAGCGGCAATACTTGAGCGAGCATCACCTGCTCAAAAAAAGCCAGAATCAAAGCTGCAGTCTGCTCCTCAGAACACAAAGACCAGTAATACAATAGATGTGACTCTCCCGGAATTTATAAATAGTATAAAGTCCGTTTCTATTCACCAAAAGGGAACTGATATCCAATCAATCCCTTCAAGACTTCTACAAAAACAAGAGACAAAATAACTTCTGAATTATTAATTGGAATGAGTTTTTTTTATTCGAACAATAGCGAAGGAAGGCTAACAATGAAATCGATGGAAGGGCAGCAGGCTAGACCATTTTGGTCAACATTTGTTTTATTTTTCATCTTATCTGTCTATTTAGTTCCGACAATATCACAAGCAGCAGTGATTGTGGCGTTTGGAGATAGTATAACCCGTGGAAGCCAAGGTGGATATCCGCCTAAGCTTCAATCTATATTAAATTCAAATGGACATCCCCAGACAGTGCAGAATCATGGTGTTGGTGGAGAACCAACTACTCAAGGGTCTGAACGCATTGATTCATCTCTGTCAGGGAATAACGCTAGTCATATTCTCTTGCTTGAAGGCACAAACGACATTTTTTTTGGGATATCACTTCAGTCAACCAGGCATAACCTCAGTAAAATGATTAATAAGGCAAGAAATATTTATGGTGTAACACCGTTACTCTCCAACCTCCCTCCCGATACAAGTAATGGTGGGGCAGCTAAAAATATCGAAGGGTCTTATAATCCTATGATTGCCTCTCTTGCCGGTGCTGAAGGTATAAGCCTGGTGGATAGTTACTCAGCACTCGCACCTAACTGGTCATCTACAACAATCGATGGTTTACACCCCAATGACAGAGGGGACCAAATTTTAGCTGAAGCTTTTTACAATGTGCTTGTTCGCTTATTGAGCAGTGGAAATACTGGTGGAACGGGTATTGGTGGAACAGGTGGAGGCGGCGGTGGCGGTGGCGGTGGCGGAGGATGCTTTATTGCCACTGCAGCTTATGGATCTAAATTGGAACCTCATGTAAGACTTCTTTCTAAGTTCAGGGATATGTATCTTCTACCCAATGCACTTGGAAATAAATTTGTACAATTTTACTATAAACATTCTCCACCATTGGCGGACTTTATAGCAAAAAATAAGGTGTTGAAGGGTATCGTTCGCCTGGCTCTTTTACCCTTGATAGCATTTAGCTATTTGATGGTCTACTTTTCTTTAACGGAGAAAGTAGTGTTTTTTCTCTGCCTACTCATTGGTTCGTCTATAATGATTAGGAAGATTTGTTTTAAGTCTTCCATGGAGCGAAAACAATTTTTATCATGATCAAGGACACTAAAAGGCTCCAAAGTTTGTTGTAATGAACATGTCAAACCATAAAATTTATATTGATGGTCATGTTCATCTCCATGATCCGGGTGATATAACAACATGTCTCAATTCTGCTTTGAGGTCATTTCAACAGCAGCAAGTATCACATGGGGGTTCCTTTCAAGGAGTCCTCATGTTTGCAGACATCTACCCCACAACTCATTTTCAACAACTCCAGGCTTGGGTGAAAAGTGCCAAACATTTCGCTAGTTCAGGTGAAACAAGCTGGCATCTAAAGGAGACTGGAGAGTCTGGCAGCTTACAGGCAATTGATCAGGATGGAAATGAATTAATACTTATCCAGGGACAGCAGTTTGTCTCGAAGGAAAATATAGAGTTGCTTTGTTTTGGCTGCAAGCAGATACAAAACAGGCAGCCCATCGAATCAATGCTGAGTCAGGGTATTGAAGAAAATGGATTGCTCATCCTGCCATGGGGTGTTGGAAAGTGGCTTGGTTCAAGAGGGGAAAAAATTAACCATCTGGTAGAACAGTTTTCCTCAAGTCAAATTTTACTTGGTGATAATGGTGGTCGTCCATCCCTTTGGCAGCTTGTTCCCCAGTTCAGGAAAGCTCAGCAAAAGGGGATAAAGATACTACGAGGGACTGATCCATTATCACTGACTGGTGAATATCAGAGGATAGGTTCCTTTGGCTGTCAGATAAAAGGAAACTTAGAGAGGAACAAGCCTTTTGCCTCACTCCTGGGTTATTTGAAAAGTTCAGAAATTGAACTTCTTCCCTTTGGTTCTCTGTTATCACCTTACACTTTTTTGAAAAATCAAATTTCCATAAGGTTCTAAATATTATGGTATCAGTAGCCCTTGCTGATTGATATATCTTTAGAGGGCATCATTTCTTCATTTAAACCATACATGGATTCTCTTTCAGGTTGATCATCTCAGTTACGCTATAATTTTCAAGACAAAGTGTAATAATTTGTAAAAAAGAGAAAAATCCTTGATTGATTGGCAAAAAATTGTCAGAATGCCCAACTTGTCTTATTAGCAGCCACTGCATTTTACTCTTCAATAGTATAGTCCGATTTTATAGTAACGACACAAGTTTGTGTGGTGAATGTTACTATCGAGCTAGCCGGCTACTCCAATACCAATAAAGGAATGGGATTTTAAATATGTATTCTGATTTTTCTATGAAAAGAATGAAAATTGGCATGGGCTTAACAACCCTGGGTACGCTTTTGCTCGAAATGACAATGGTAAGAACCTTTGATGTTATTTTGAATTCTCTTCTTGGTTATATGGTTATTACTGCGGCAATGTTTGCACTTGGTCTTGGTGGTATCTATGTCTAACTGATGAAAGTCGATAAGGAAAAACAGCTCAAGATAATCCCAAAACTGATGGTATTTTATGCTATCACAGCCCTGTCTCTCCTGCCATTATTGAATTACCTGCCTTTTGATATGAATTTTGATGGTGATATGAAAACCCTGATCTGGGCATGGTCTGTTATGTATCTTGCCTTGGTAACACCCTTTTTTACAGGTGGCATTGTAATATCGCTTGTGTTTGAAAACTGTTCCTCTGAGAGTCATGGTCTTTATTTTTATGATCTTCTTGGGGCTGGCTTGGGTTGTGTTTTTCTTATTCCATTTATTCCATATTACGGAACTGGTGGGATGTTATTTGTTGTCGCCTCCATATTGTTAATAGCTGCTTTTGTTTTTTCGAATCTTCCAATGAAGGCACTTTCGTGGGTGATCCCCATTATCTTGGTAATAGCGCTTTATCCTGTTACTCGTGATAATTATATCGAATTTAAAGGGCATGGCAACAAACGCCACGTAGATGAATATATAAAAGATGGCAAACGTGATTATGTCCGTTGGGACCCTGTTTCAAAACTTGGTGTATATAATATCCATCATAATGCTAAATATTTTGCATTGGATGGTGGACAACAAGCATCATGGTTGACCCAGTTTGATGGTGATTATGATCAATACGACAAGGAGATGAGAGATAATCCAGAGACGTTTTATTTTGGACTAAGCTCTGCTTCCCATTTTCTGAAGAGACATGTAGAGCCAGACGTCCTGATTCTGGGGGCAGCCGTTGGCAATGAAACCCGTACAGCCGTCATATTAGGTGCAAAACAGGTCGATTCCATTGAACTTGTCGGTGCCATGGTCGATGCTGCTAAAGGTAAGTATTCTGAATTTAATGGAAACTCCTTTAACCACCCTAAAGTAAACTACCGTGTTGGCGAAGGGCGAACTTTTCTTCGCTCAACTGATCACAAGTATGACATTATCCAGATGTTTAGTAATCATACCAGTTCAAGTATTGCAGAGGGGAGCGGTGCCTTAATGGCAGCGTATCTCCAGACAGCTGAAGCCTATATCGAGTATTTTACTCATCTGAAGGATGATGGTATTTTGTCTATTAATCGACATATTTACCCGAGAATGCTCACCACGGCTGCACTTGCCTGGTCAC